>NZ_LIQY01000487.1 GCF_001418495.1 Streptomyces pathocidini
CCAGGCGGGCGGCCTCGCGGTACCGGGCTTCGGCGCCGGCCCGGGCCTCGGAAAGCGCTCCGGCTTCCGCCGTACGGTCCTGGGCGGGGCCCGCCGCAACGCGGTCGCGGCCGGAGCGGGCGCGCTGCTGGTGGCCGTACTCGGTACGGTCGTCACGCTCGGCGCCACCTCCAATGGCGGGAACGGACCGAGCGGCACGGTCACCAACGAGCAGCCCTCCACCGGAGACGAGGAGAACGGCTACATCGTCGACGAGCCGACCGCCCCCGGCGCGACCCCGAGCCCGAAGAAGTCGGGGAAGAAGGCCGACCCTTCGGCCTCGGAGTCGGGCTCGGCGAGCCCGGGCGGCAAGCCGTCCTCGGGCAGCCCCTCGAAGAGCGGGGAGCCGACCGAGACGCGGTCGAGCGACCCGCAGGACCCGGAGAGCCCCGAGGACCCGCCGAAGCCCCCGACCCCCACCAAGACGTCCAAGCCGACCACGAAGCCGCCGTCCACTCGGCCGCCGTCCAGCATCACGCCGACCCCGACCGAGTCGGAGCCCGAGGACCCGCCGAGCACCCCGGAGGACCCGTCCGAGCCGATCTCCGACACCTCGAACTCGGCCAGTGGGCCGGTCCCGGTCGCCCTCTCGGGCCCGGCGGCCGCCGGCACCCCGGTGGTCTGACGACCGGCCGCCGATCGGTTGCGCATCCGAGAAAGCGCGTACCCCGTATCACCGCCAACGGTGATACGGGGTACGTCGGTTGGGGGCCTCGGCGCCTCAGAACAGCCGCAGTTTGTCGTCTTCGATGCCGCGCAGGGCCTCGTAGTCCAGGACCACGCAGCCGATGCCGCGGTCGGTGGCCAGGACCCGGGCCTGGGGCTTGATCTCCTGGGCCGCGAAGACGCCCTTCACGGGCGCCAGGTGCGGGTCGCGGTTGAGGAGGTCGAGGTAGCGGGTCAGCTGCTCGACGCCGTCGATCTCACCGCGGCGCTTGATCTCGACGGCCACCGTGGCGCCGTCCGCGTCCCGGCACAGGATGTCGACTGGCCCGATTGCGGTGGGGTATTCGCGCCGAATCAGCGAATAGCCCTCGCCGAGGGTTTCGATCCGGTCGGCGAGCAGTTCCTGCAGGTGCGCCTCCACCCCGTCCTTGATCAGACCGGGGTCCACGCCCAACTCGTGCGAGGAGTCGTGCAGGACCTCCTCCATGGTGATGATGAGCTTCTCGCCCGCCTTGTTCACCACGGTCCACACGTCCCCGTCGCCCTCCTTGAGGGTGCAGGGCGGGGACATCCAGTTGAGGGGTTTGTAGGCCCGGTCGTCGGCGTGCACGGACACACTGCCGTCGGCCTTCACGAGGATCAGACGGGGGGCCGAGGGGAGGTGGGCCGTGAGCCGGCCCGCGTAGTCCACGGAGCAGCGGGCGATGACGAGACGCATGGTCGGTCACGCTACTCGAACCGGCCCGCCCAACGCGATTCGCCCTGGATGAACACGTTCGCCAGTGGCCGGTTGTGTGCCCATTCTCCTGGTGCGCCCGCCCGGCCAGGCCTAACGTTGATGCCGGAAGTCGTCGTGCGGGCACGCCGCGTCTCGACAGCGCTTCCTTTTCCAGCCCGTGAGACCCCTGCCACGGGGGTCACGAGAGGAGAACCACATGTCGCTCGACGTCTCACCGGCCCTGCTAGAGCAGGCCGAGCGAGGCGAGGTCGATGAAGCCGAATTCGTCGACTGCGTCCGGAACTCCCTGCCCTACGCATGGCAGTTGATCAGCTCGCTGGTGGCCCAACTCAAGGTGGACGGCGGCGAGTTCGCCGACAACCAGACGCCGCCGCCGGACGAGCAGGCGCGCGGCCAGCTGCTGCGCGCGCTGGCGAGCGACGCGATACGCGGTGCCCTGCAGCGGCACTTCGGCGTACGGCTGGCGTTCCAGAACTGCCACCGCGTCGCCGTCTTCCCGCTGGACCCCGCGGTCGACGAGCGGCTGGCCAAGTTCACTTCCATCCGCGGCCAGCTGCTCAACCAGTCACCCGAACTACGGGACTGCTGACGCCTGTCGCTGCCGCTCCGGGTGGGAAGGGGGAGTCAGCACGGCAGGAGCGGCAGCACCTCACTCCCCAGCCGCCGGACGTTCTCCTCGGTGGCGGTGAGATCACCCGTGCCCTCGGCCAGCAGCGCGAACCGGCTGATCCCGGTGCGCTCCGCCGTGGCCGCGAGCCGGTCCGCGCACAGCGCGGGCGGGCCCACGGGGTGCAGGTCGCAGAGCAGCTCCGTGTAGGCGCGCGGGTCGCGCATCCGGCGCTCCCTGCCGTCGACCGTTACATGGGCCGCCAGGCCCTGCCGCAGCCAGCCGGGCATCGCCTTCGTCAGCACCTCCGCCGCGTCCGCGCGCGAGTCCGCGATCTGCGCGACCCCGGCCGAAACATGACCCGCGGCGGCCACCTCCTCGGGTGAACTGCCCGCCGCAAGGGCGGTTTTGCGCCAGAGCGCGACCATCTCCGCCTTCTCCTCGTCGCCGCAGTGCATACCCAGCAGCATGGGCAGCCCGCGCTCGGCGGCCAGCCGCACGCTCGCGGGCGAGGTGCAGGCCACGACCACCGGCGGCGCCTCCGGGCCGTCCAGCAGCTCCCCGGGGCGCGGCACGACGTCGACCTCGCGGAAGGCGAACCGCTCCCCGTCCGCGCCCACGCGCGGCTCGCGCAGCCAGCGCAGCAGCAGGTCCAGCGACTCGGGGAACCCGGACTCGTACGCTGCCAGGCCCTGGCCGAAGACCTCCAGGTCGACCCACGGCCCGCCGCGGCCCACGCCGAGGGTGAACCGGCCGCCGGAGGTCAGGTGCAGCAGCGCGGCCTGCTCGCCCAGCGCCACCGGGTGTGCGGTCGGCAGCACGCTGATCGCCGTGGAGACGCCGATCCGCCGGGTGCGGCCGAGCAAGAAGGCGGCGAGCGTCACGGCGGAGGGGCAGACCCCGTACGGTACGAAGTGGTGCTCGGCGAGCCAGACCGAGTCCAGACCGGCTTCCTCGGCGGCCACCGCGGTCCGTACCGCGCGGTGCAGCACCTCCTGCTGGCCCTGGCCGGGGAACTGCGCGGCCAGTACAAAAGCTCCAACGTGCATTGCCCTCTGCCTCCTTGCCGCCGCGGGCGCGGCCAACTCCCCCCTCCGGCAACAACGGCCGACACGTGCCAAAGGCACGGCTTGGGGAGAAACTTTGCGGATTATCGGCGTGATCGCCAAGCCCTGTGGACAACGCGCGGCCGGCGTACGGAATGTGCGTACGCTGGACGGCGAACCCACCCGGTCCCCGACTTCCGAATCCGCGAGGTGCCCCCTTGTCTCCGCGTCGAAACCGCCCGCGCGCCACCGCGGGACCGCCCGGCCAGCGGTCGGAGAGCGACCGCTACGGCCTGGAGCAGACCGAGAGCTGGCGCGGCGAGGAGTGGGTGGTCCGACGCGTCGGCGGCTCGGCAGCCGCCAAGCACTACCGCTGCCCGGGCTGCGACCAGGAGATTCCGCCCGGCGTTCCCCACGTGGTCGCCTGGGCCCGCGAGGGCACAGTCGACGACCGCCGCCACTGGCACGCCGCCTGCTGGAACGCCAAGGACCGCCGCACCGCCCGCGTGCAGCGCTCCCGCAACGCGCCAAGACACTGAGCCCCCTGACGGAGCCACCCGCCGCCGGTCACGCCCAACCGACACCACCGGCCACCGCCGCAACCCAGCGGGAAGGGCCGGGCGCGCTCCGCGTGGTCGTCACCGGTCTCGCCTTCTGGGGCGGGGTCGGTGTCGAGCGGGAGTCGACCAGGGCCGGGGTCGGTGTTCGGCGGGAGTCGACCTCGGGGGAGTGGCCCACGCGGTAGTTGATTGCGTGCCCGAGCGGCAGGCGTTTACGCGTCTCGGTTCTTGATGACGAGGTAGCCGCCGATGAGCGCGGCCACCACCCACGCCGCCATGATCGCCAGCCCGCCCCACGGCCCGTACGGTGCGCTGTTGTCGGGGCGCGTGATGACCTGCATGACCTTGCTGCCCGCCTGGTCCGGGAGGTACTGGCCGACCTTCCGGGTGGCGTCCACGTTGCCCAGGATGTTGGAGATGATGAAGAAGAACGGCATCAGGATGCCCAGCGACAGCATCGGGCTGCGCAGCATCGCGGCGATGCCCATCGAGAACACCGCGATCAGTGCCATGTAGAGCCCGCCGCCGAAGACCGCGCGCAGCACCCCCTGGTCGCCGATGGACGCCCGGTGCTCGCCCAGCAGCGCCTGGCCGAGGAAGAACGCCCCGAAGCTCGTGATCATGCCGATGACGAGCGCGAGGAGGGCGGCCACGGCGATCTTGCTGAAGAGGAACGTGCCGCGCCGCGGTACGGCGGCGAGCGAGCTGCGGATCATGCCGGTGCTGTACTCGTTGGACACCACCAGCACCCCGAAGACGATCATCGCCAGCTGTCCCAGGCCCATGCCCGCGAAGCTCACGAACGTCGGGTCGAAGAACAACCGGTCCTGCGTCGGCATGTCATCGAAGGTGTTCCGGGTGACGATGCTGATCAGCGCGCCGAGGGCCAGTGTGACGACCACGGCGAGGGCCAGCGTCCAGATGGTCGACTGCACCGACCTGATCTTCGTCCACTCCGACTGCAGGACCCGGGTCGCGGTCATCGCTCAACTTCCCTTTCTGCTCTTGCGGCCGCCGCTCTGCTGCTCGCGCCATCCGGCGCCCCACTCTGCGGCGGGCGCCGCCGGCTGCCCTGCGGTGGTCGCGCCCGCGGCAGTCACGCCCGCGACGGGCGGCTCGGCGAGGACGTGCCCGTCGACGGCCCCGGCCGCACCGCCGCTGTGCGCGTGGTACTCCACCGACTCCGCCGTCAGCTGCATGAACGCGTCCTCCAGGGACGCCTGTTGCGGGGACAGCTCGTGCAGGACGAGGCCGTGCTCCGCCGCCAGCTCGCCGAGGCGCGCCGCGTCGGTGCCCTCCGCCTCCAGGGAGCCGTCCTTGGCCGCCGTCACCTTCGTGATCCCGGCCCCGTCCAGCAGGTCGCGCAGCCGCTCCTGCTCCGGGGCGCGCAGCCGCACATAGCTCCGCGAGTTCTGCGCGATGAACTCCGGCATCGAGGTGTCGGCGAGCAGCCTGCCCTGGCCGATGACCACCAAGTGGTCGGCAGTGAGCGCCATTTCGCTCATCAGGTGGCTGGAGACGAAGACGGTGCGCCCCTCGGCCGCCAGCCGCTTCATCAGATTGCGGATCCAGTGGATGCCCTCGGGGTCGAGGCCGTTGACCGGCTCGTCGAACATCAGGATCCGCGGATCGCCGAGCAGCGCCGCCGCGATGCCGAGCCGCTGCCCCATGCCCATCGAGAAGCCCTTGGCGCGCTTCTTCGCCACCGAGGTGAGCCCCACGGTCTCCAGCACCTCGTGCACCCGGCTGCGCGGAATGCCGTTGCTCTGTGCGAGGCACAGCAGGTGGTTGTAGGCGCTGCGGCCGCCGTGCACGGCCTTGGCCTCCAGCAGGGCGCCGATGTACGTGAGCGGGTCGCGGAGGTCGGCGTAGTGCCGGCCGTCGATCCGCACGTCCCCGGCCGTGGGGCGGTCGAGGCCGATCATCATGCGCATGGTGGTGGATTTGCCCGCCCCGTTCGGGCCGAGAAAGCCGGTGACGATGCCCGGTCGGACGGTGAACGTCAGCCGGTCGACGGCCAGCTTGGCCCCGTACCGCTTCGTCAGCCCCTCCAGCTCGATCATGCCCTCACGCTATAGGCGCGGGCGCGCTTCCCGCTAGGGATGGACCCCCGGTAGTGGGGCCGGGGGCTCCCCCCCCGCCGACCGGGAAGGCCGGACTGCGACCGGCTCGGCTCCGCCCGGCTACCGCTGGGGCGGCCAGGTTCGGCTCCGCCGACTACCGCTGGGCGGTGCCCCCGTCCGGTCTCCGCTGTCCTGGCTGCTCACCGTCGCGGCGGGCCTTCTTCGCCGCCCGAGCCGTCGCCATCGCCATCGCCGTCTGCATCGCTGCGAGCGGGAGTTGGGGCCGACGGCTGTCCGCCGGGGGCGGCGTGGCCGGCGATCGGTGGTGGCGCGGCGCGCGACCGGTGGTGGTGTGGTCAGCGACCGGTGGTGGCGGCGCGCGGCCGATGAGGGCGGGGAGCTCGAACGTGAGCCGCTGTGCAAGGCACAGAAAGGCACAAAGACGTGTGCCCCGCGCCATCGAAGGTGGCGCGGGGCACAACGGGGTGAGCCGGGCTCAGCTGGTGGCCCGTGGCGCGGAGCGGCCCGCGCGGCGAGCGACTAGCGGGTCTGCTGGGCCGGGACGCCGCGGCTGAGGGACTCCTCGTCGCCGCCCGGGGCGCCGGCGGCGGCCACGGCCGCGCCGGTCAGCGTGGCGAGCATCTCGCGGACGTTCGTCAGCTGGGCGTTGATGCTGTCGCGACGGTTCGTCAGCGCCGCCAGCTCGCGCTCGGATTCGCTGCGGATCCGGTCGGCCTTGGCGTTGGCGTCCGCCACGATGTCCTCGGACTGGCGCTGCGCGGTCTCCACCGTCTGGCGGGCGCGGCGCTCGGCGTCGGTGCGCAGCTTCTCCGCCTCCAGGCGGAGCTGCTCGGCGCGGTGCTCGATCTCGGCGAGGCGCTTCTCGGCCTTGGCCTGACGCGAGGCCAGGTCGCGCTCGGACTGCTCGCGGCGCTTGGCCAGGTTCGTCTCGAAGTCGGCGGCGGCCTGCGCGGCCTTGGCGCGGGTCTCCTCGAAGAGGGTGTCCGCCTCCTCGCGCTTGGACTGCGCGTCCTTCTGCGCGTCCGCACGCAGCGACGCGGCCTCGCCCTTCGCCTTCTCGACGATCCGGGCACCCTCGTCCTCGGCCTTGGCCTTGCGGTCGGCCGCGAACGACTCGGCGTCGTTGCGGACCTGCTGGGCCGCGCCCTCCGCCAGCTCGCGGTGCTGCTCGGCGGCCCGGCGGGCCTCCTCGCGCAGGTCCTTCGCCTCTTCCTCGGCGAGCCGCAGGATCTTCTCTACTCGCGCGCCGAGCCCGGCGTAGGACGGCTCCGCGTCGTTGACCTGAGCCTGGGCGTTCTGCGTCTCGAGGTGCAGTTCCTCGATGCGCTTCTCGAGCGAGGTGATACGCGCCAGGGCACTGTCACGGTCGGCGACGAGCTTCGTGATGCGGTCGTCCACCTGACCGCGGTCGTACCCACGCCGCACGAGCTCGAAGCCGAAGGGGGAAGAGGTGTCGCTCATGGGGTTCCTGTCGAAAGAGACCGGTGAGGTGATAGGGGGAATCCTAGGGCCGCAGACGGCGTGTCATCGAGCCCACGCCGGTTTGATCCGGAGAATCAACACTCTTTCGAGTGGCTTACCCATCGGATGACTTGCCACTCGATCGGGTGGTACCCGCTCCGGCACCCGCCTTGACGGCCGCCGCGGAGCCGCCACCCGGCGACTCGAGAGACCCGAGGGCCTCCAACACGTCCTGGACGCGGGAGATTTCGGCGTTGATGTCCTCACGGCGCCGAACGAGCACCTCCAGTTCGCGTTTGCCCTCGTCGACCGTGCGCCGCGCCTCCTCGGCCGCGTCCGCGTGGATCTGCTCGGCCTCGGCCTGCGCCTCCGCCTTGGTTCGTTCGGCCGCCCTGGTGGCCTCCGCGCGCTTCTGCTCGGCCTCCTTGAGCAGGCCCTCGGCCTTCTTCACGGCGGCGATACGGACCTTGCTGGCCTCGCTGTTGGCCTCCGCCACAAGGGACTTGGCCTTGGCCTGAGCCCCCGTCAGCTGCTCCTCGGCCGTCTTGACGAGCTTGTCCGCGCGCTCGCCCGCCGTCTTGACGGCCTCGGCCGTCTCCCGGCGGGCCCGCTCGTGGAGTTCCTCCACCTCGGCCTCGATCCGGGCGCGCAGCTCCTCGGCCCGCTCGCGGATGGCCGCGGCGTCCCCGCGGGCCTCGCCGAGCATGGTGTCGGAGTCCGTACGGGCCTTCTCCACCATCGAGTTGCCCTCGTTGGTGGCCTCGGCGACCAGCCGCTCGGCCTCCTTGCGGGCGGCACCCACCATGGTGTCGGCCTGCTCCTCGGCGGCGGCCGCGCTACGTACCGCCTCCTCCTGGGCCTTGGCGACGAGTTGGTCCGCCCGCCCGGCGGCCGAGGACAGCCGCTGGGCGGCGGTGTCGCGGGCCTCGTCGAGCGCGCGGTCGGCCTCCTCGCGGGCCTCCCGGCGCATCGTGGCCGCGGCCGACTCCGCGTCGGACCTGAGCCGTTCGGACTCCTCGCGGGTGCGCTCGGCGTCCTCGCGCGCCGAGGACAGCGCCTCGGCCGCCTCCGTGCGCAGCTGCTCGGCCTCGGCCGCCGCCTCGGCGACCAGCCGCTCCGCTTCGGCCGCGGCCTCCGCGCGTACGCGGTCGGACGCGGCGGCGGCGTCACCGCGCACCCGCTCCGACTCCTCGGCGGCCTCGGTGGTGAGGCGGTCGGCCTGTTCGGCGGCGTCCGAGCGGCGCTGGTTGGCCTCCGCGCGGGCCTCGTCGAGGGTGCGGTTGGCTTCCTGCTCGGCCGAGTCGAGGGTGTCGGCGGCCTGGGCGCGCAGTCGCTCCGCCTCCGCGGTCGCGTCGGCGCGCAGCCGCTCGGCGGCCGCCGTCGACTCGGCGTGCAGCCGCTCGGCCTCGGCCGCCGCCTCGCGGCGCAGCCGGTCCGCCTCGGCGGTCGACTCCGCCGTGAGGTGCCGGGCCTCGGCCGTCGCCTCGGCGACCAGCCGCTCGGCCTCGTTCGAGGCCTCGGTGCGGACGTGCTCGGACTCCTCGGCGGCCTCGGTGCGTACGCGGTTGGCTTCGCCGGCGGCCTCGGTGGTGAGGCGGTCGGCCTGTTCGGCGGCGTCCGAGCGGCGCTGGTTGGCCTCCGCGCGGGCCTCGTCGAGGGTGCGGTTGGCTTCCTGCTCGGCCGAGTCGAGGGTGTCCGCGGCCTGGGCGCGCAGCCGCTCCGCCTCCGCGGTCGCCTCCGAGGTGAGCCGCTCCGCCTCCGAAGCGGCCTCCGTGATCAGGCGGTCGGCCTGCTCGGCGGCCTCGGAGCGGCGGCGGCCCGCCGCCGAACGCGCCTCGTCCAGCGTGCGGTTGGCCTCCTGCTCCGCGGAGTCGAGGGTGTCCGCGGCCTGGGCGCGCAGCCGCTCCGCCTCGGCCGTCGACTCCGCGCGCAGCCGCTCGGCCGCCTCCGTCGACTCCGAGGTGAGCCGGTCCGCCTCGGCCGCGGCCTCCGACATGAGCCGGTCGGCCTGCTCCGCCGCGTCGTTCCGCCGCTGGTGGGCGTCCTCGCGGGCCTCCGCGCGCAGCCGGTCGCTCTCCTCGATCGCCTCCGAAACGGTGCGCTCGGCAAGGGACTTGGCGGCCTCCGCCTCCTCCTGCGCCTCCCGCCGGGACCGTGCCGCGTCCTCCGCCGCCCGGTCTCGCTCCGCGTACGCGTCCGAGCGGACCCGGTCGGCCTCCTCCTGCGCCTCCGTGCGCGTGCGCTCCGCCGCGTGCTCGGCGGCCGAGCGGAGACCGGCGATCTCCTCCTCGGCCTGCTCGTGCAGCCCGGCGACCGAGTCCCGCACCTGCTGGGCCGTCTGCTCGGCGGCCGCGACCAGCTCCGCCGCCCGCTGCTCCGCCTCCTCGACCAGGCGCCGCGCCTCGGCCTGCGCCTCCTCGACCCGCCGCCGGGCCGACGCCAGCAGCTCCTCGCTCTGCTCGCGCGCCTGCGAGCGCTCCTGGTGCGCCTCCTCGTGCGCCTCGCTCAGCTGCCGCTCCGCCTCGCGGCGGCGGCGCGACGCCTCCTCCTGCGCGGCCGCCAGCGCCTCGGCCGCCTCCGCGCCGGTGCGCTCGGCCGCGGCCGCGGCCTCCGCCCGTACCCGGTCCGCCGTCTCCTGCGCCTGCCGGCGCAGCTCCTCGGCCTCCGCCGCCGCCTCGCCCCGCAGCCGTACGGCCACGGCCTCGCCCTCGGCGCGCGCGTCGGCGGCATCGGTGACAGCCGCGGAGCGCAGCCGCTCCGCCTCATCCTCGGCCTGCTGCTGGAACGTACGGATCCGCTCCGCGGCCTCCGCGCGCAGCCGCTCGGTCTCCTCCGCGGTCTCCCGGCGCAGCCGCTCGCCCTCCGAGCGCGCGTCGCGCAGCTCCGACTCGGCCGCGGTGACCCGCTCCTCGGCCTCGGTCCGCAGCCGGCCGAGCTCCTCGTCGGCCTCCGCGCGCCGGTCGGCCGCGGCCCGCTCGGCCTCCTCGCGCAGCTGCCGCGCCTCGTCGGCCGCTGCCTCCGACTGCTGCCGCGTCTGCTCGGCCGCATCCGAGCGCAGCTCCTCGGCCGCGTTCCGGGCCCGCTCCAGCGCCTCCTCGGCCTGCCTGCGCAGCGAGGCCGCGCGCTCGATGGCCTCGGTGCGGACCCGCTCGCTCTCGCTGGTGGCCGTGGACCTGAGCACCTCGGCGTCCGTACGCGACTTGGCCAGCAGCTCCTCGGCCCGGCCGGCCGCCTCCTCGATCTGCTGGACCGCCTCGCGTCGCGCCTCACCGCGGATCCGCTCGCCCTCGGCGACGGCCTCCGCGCGCAGCGACTCCGCCTCGCCGCGCAGCCGGCGGGCCTCCTCCTGCAGCTCGACGGTCTTGGCGCGGTACTCCTTGGTGTCGTCCTTCGCCGCGCCCTTCAGCTGCTCCGCGGTGTCGTGTGCCTCACCGCGCAGTCGGTCCGCCTCCGCCTC
>NZ_LIQY01000488.1 GCF_001418495.1 Streptomyces pathocidini
GGTCGGGGGCGGCGAGCCCAGCGGAATCAGGGTCAGCGAGCCCGGCAGCCTCGACGGTGTCGGCTGCCCGTGCCGCCTCGGCGGCCCCGGCACCGGCCCGCGTTGCATCGCCGGGCCGGAACGCCTGGCCGTGCCCTGTGGTCTGCTCTCTCTCCTCGGCGTCCAGCAGGGCGAGAGCCCTTCGGTACTCCGCGACAGCGTGCGCCGGGCCCGCCGTCGACTCCAGGACGGTCCCGCGCCGCAGCCGCGCCCGGGCCGCGGCGAGGAGGTCGCCGCGCTCTTCCCAGGCTTCGGCGGCGTGCCGGAAGTCCGCCGCCGCCCGTTGACGCCGTTCGCGCGACCCCGTCTGGGCGGCCAGGGCGAGGGCCACTTCCCCCCGCAGTTGCCAGGCCTGGGCGGCGATGCCGGGGGCGTCCGCCGCACGCGCTGCCGCGCCCAGTATCCAGTCCGCCTCGTGGAGGTCCGCGAGGGAGCCCGTGCGCAGGAAGCGCGCGTGGAGGGCCCTGCCGAACAGCAGGCGGCGCTGGGGGAGGGCGTGATGTGATTCGGAAGTCTCCGAGAGCGCTTCTCGCAACAGCCGGACGGCATCCTCGGCGTCGGGAGCCTGTTCGGCGGCGAGAGCCAACTCCCCAAGGAAGACCAGCAGTTTGGCATGGCGGGGGTCGTCCCGTTCGACCAGATCGGCCGCCTCGCGCAGGGACCTCCTCGCGAGCTCCAGCCCGTCCGAGCCGTCCCCGCGGGGCCGGTAGGTCCAGATCACCTCGGCCCGGCGCCGGAGGAGCCGCACCCTCAGGTCCGAGTCCCGCGGGTCGGCCAGCTCCAGGGCTCTGCCCAGGTCCGCCAGGACCTCCGCTCGGGCCGCGTCGTCCAACCCGTCGACCGCTCCCAGCTCGCGGGCCTCGCCCCGCGCCAGAAGCACCCGGGCCAGCTCGCTGCCCTCTTGGGTTCCCGACATCGCCCGCATTCCCGCCTGGAACGCGACACCGGCGTCGCGGGCGTGGCCCCGTGCCCGCCGGAAGTCGTACCGCCGGGCATCGCGGGGGGTCCCGCCCGTGCCTCCGAAGTACCGCGCCAGGTCCAGGTGCAGCCTCCCCCACGTCACCAGCAGCCGGGTCCGCTGCTCGACGTCGGCGACCCGCTCCATCGCCGTGCTCGCCGCCGAGAGCGCGGAGTTCATGGCGGCGGCGTACCAGTCGTCGTAGAGCTCGTCGTCGAACCTGGACCGGACGACGTCCCGGTCCACCACCGCCATGCGGCGCAGGACGTCCACGTGCAGCAGCCCCGCCGCGTACGGCACGTCCCGTTCGGTCTCGGGCTCCTCCTCCCGCTCGAAGACGTCGGCTAGCCGCGCCTCCGCCGCGACCAGCAGGTTGAACGCCTCCGCCTCGTCCCGCTCGGCCTCGGCCAGCGCCGTCAGGATCCGGCCGAGGGCCAGCAGCACCCGGCCGCTGCGCCCCGCCGCCCGCTCAGCGGCGACCCGCGCCAGCCGCAGGTCCTCGGCCACGTGCCGGGTCTCCCAGCGGAGGAACAGCGCCTCGGCCAACTCGCCCTGGTGGAGGGCGCGCTCCTCGGCCCGCCGCTCCGCCTCGCTCGCGGCCTGGAACAGCCGGATCCCCTCGTCCAGATCCCGCGCGGTCCCCTCGGCGCGGAAACGATCGACAAACGTCCGGGCACGGGCGGCCAGCGCGCCCGGCTCGGCGGGTCGTGGCCCGGATGCCGTCATCGGAACTGCCCCCTCCGGCAGGAACCGTCGCAACACCCGTTCCGATACCCGCGCGAAGGGCCGAAGCCCCGGATCGTCCGCTTCTCCTTGTCCGGCGGCCGCCGCGAGGTCGACCGAGCCCGCCAGGTACGCCGCCGCCATCGCGGGGAAGTTGCGGGCCCGGCGGCCGAAGTGGCGCTCCACGTACTGGGAGCAGTGCTTCAGTACGAGCTGGGCGTCGCCGACCGCCAACTGCCGCATCAGCTCCTCCCGTACGCCCGCCACGAACGCGTACCACCGCTC
>NZ_LIQY01000489.1 GCF_001418495.1 Streptomyces pathocidini
GCCCCACCCCCTGCTGCTGGTCGGCGGCAGCTCGAAGGCCGCCGCCCGCCGGGCCGCGCGCCTGGGCCTGCCGTTCTTCCCCAGCGCCCACCTGCCGGAACTGGAAGCCCACTACCACGCGCTGCGCGAGGAGTTCGGGACCGAGGGCTGGGTGCTGATGCCGCCCGCAAAGACCCCGCTGCTGCACATCGCGGAGGACCCGGACCGGGCGTGGGCGCTGTACGGCGAGCACTTGCTGCACGAGGCGGCCACGTACGCCTCGTGGCAGTCGGGGGCGTCCATGCACTCGGCCGTGCGCTCCCGCGCCGCCACCGTGGCGGACCTGCGCCGCGAGGGCGTCTACCGGATCCTCACGCCCGAGGAGTGCGTGGCCTTCGCGGAATCGTCGGGCGCCACCGGCAACCTCGTACTGCACCCGCTGTGCGGCGGTATGCCGGTCGAGGAGGGGTGGCGCTCCCTGCGCCTGTTCGGCGAAAAGGTACTGCCCCGGCTCAAGGACTGAGCCGGGGCAGCGCCTTCGCGAGGAGGGGGCGGCGGGGATCAGCCCATCTCCTCCAGCGCCTTGCCCTTGGTCTCCGGCACCCACTTGAGGATGAAGGGGATCGAGAGCGCGGCGAAGACCGTGTAGATCACATACGCGCCGGACAGATTCCAGTCCGACAGGCTCGGGAAGCTCACGGTGATCAGCCAGTTGGCGACCCACTGGGCGGAGGCGGCGACGCCGAGGGCGGCGGCGCGGATCCGGTTCGGGAACATCTCGCCGAGCAGCACCCAGACCACCACGCCCCAGGAGAGGGCGAAGAAGAGCACGAACGAGTGGGCCGCGACGAGCGCGACGGTGCCCTGGAGGTCGGGCATGGAGATGTCCTGGCCCGTGCCGGTCTTGTACGAGAAGGCCCAGGCGGCGAGGGCGAGGGAGAGCGCCATGCCCGCCGAGCCGATGAGGGCGAGCGGCTTGCGGCCGATCCGGTCGACGAACAGCATCGCGACGACGGTGCCGAGGATGTTGATGATCGACGTGGTGAAGCTGTAGAAGAACGAGCTGCTCGGGTCGATGCCGACGGACTGCCACAGCGACGACGAGTAGTAGAAGATCACGTTGATGCCGACCAGTTGCTGGAAGACCGAGAGGCCGATACCGATCCAGACGATCGGCAGCAGGCCGCCGCGGCCGCCCAGCAGGTCGCGGAAGGTCGACTTCCGCTCGCTGCGCATCGCGTTCTCGATCTCGGCAACGCGGGCGTCGAGGTCGATGTCCCTGCCCTCGACGCCTGCCAGCACCTGCTTGGCCTGCTCGCCGCGGCCGACGGAGATCAGGTAGCGCGGCGACTCGGGGATCGCGAAGGACAGCAGGCCGTACAGCACGGCGGGCACGACCATCACACCGAGCATCCACTGCCAGGCTTCGAGCCCGGCGACCTGCCCGCGCTGCTCGCCGTCGGCGAGGTTCAGCACGCCCCAGTTGACGAGCTGTGAGAGGGCGATGCCGATGACGATCGCGGCCTGCTGGAAGGAGGCTAGCCGGCCGCGGTACGCGGGCGGGGCGACCTCGGCGATGTACGCGGGGCCGATCACGGAGGCCATGCCGATGGCGACGCCGCCGAGGACGCGCCACAGGGCGAGGTCCCAGAGCGAGAACGGCAGCGCCGAGCCGATGGCGCTGACGGTGAAGAGCACGGAGGCGATCTGCATCACGCGGATGCGGCCGATGCGGTCGGCTATCCGGCCGGCGACCGCGGCACCCACGGCGCAGCCGATCAGCGCCGCGGCGATGACCTGGGCCAGGGCCTCCGAACCGATGCCGAACTTGCCGCGGATGGCCTCGACGGCGCCGTTGATGACGGAGCTGTCGTAGCCGAAGAGGAAGCCGCCCATCGCGGCGGCTGCCGTGATGAAGATGACGTGGCCGAGGTGTTCCGGCTTGGCCTTGCGGCCCTCGGTCACCGTCGACTGCGCGGTGGTGGTCACGTGAACTCCTGGGGCCCGGCCTCGTTGCCGGGCGTGGGGGGGTCTGGCCGTCTCCAGTGGGCAGCACAGCGGCACAACTACGGCGTGAGCCACCACTTGAAGGTAAAAGCAATGCTGCGCAGCCTATGCCTTCAAGTTTCGAAGTCAATAGGCCGTAACCAAGATGTTTTCTCTAGATCAACAGAAGCTTTAGTTCAAGTCTTGGAGTTGATCTACAAAGGTTGAACGGGGCCGGTCAGCTGAGCCGTTGGCTGATGACCTTCGATACGCCGTCGCCCTGCATCGACACCCCGTAGAGGGCGTCCGCGACCTCCATCGTGCGCTTCTGGTGCGTGATCACGATGAGTTGGGAGCTCTCCTGGAGCTCCTCCATGATCCGGATCAGCCGCTGGAGGTTGGTGTCGTCGAGCGCCGCCTCGACCTCGTCCATCACATAGAACGGGCTCGGGCGCGCCTTGAAGATCGACACCAGCATGGCCACGGCCGTCAGCGAGCGCTCGCCACCGGACAGCAGCGAGAGCCGCTTGACCTTCTTGCCCGGAGGCCGTGCTTCCACATCCACCCCCGTGGTCAGCATGTTGTCGGGATCGGTCAGTACGAGCCGTCCCTCGCCGCCGGGGAAGAGCCGCGAGAAGACGCCCTCGAACTCCCGGGCCGTGTCCCGGAACGCCTCCGTGAAAACCTGCTCGACCCGCTCGTCGACCTCCTTGACGACCTGGAGCAGATCGGCCCGCGTCTTCTTCAGGTCCTCCAACTGCTCGGTGAGGAACTTATGGCGCTCCTCCAGCGCCGCGAACTCCTCCAGCGCGAGCGGGTTGACCTTGCCCAACTGCTGGTACGCCCGCTCGGCCGCCTTCAGCCGCTTCTCCTGCTGCGCGCGGACAAAGGGCACAGGCTGCCAGCGCGGGTCCGACCCCGCGGCGGAGCCGCCGTCGGGCGCAGCGGCGGAGCCACTGTCGGACGCGGTCTCCGACAGCACCTCGCCCTCGGCGGGCGGCGACGGCGGTACGAGCTGATCGGGCCCGTACTCCGCGATCAGCCCGGCCGGTTCGACGCCCAGCTCCTCCAGCGCCCTGGTCTCCAACTGCTCGATCCGCAGCCGCTGCTCGGCGCCGAGCACCTCGCCCCGGTGGACGGAGTCGGTCAGCTTGTCCAACTCGCCCTTGAGGTCGCGCCCGCGGTCGCGCTCGGCCGCCAGCTCCCGCTCGCGCCCGGCCTTCGCCGCCTCGGCCGCGGCCCGCTCCTCCTCGGCGCGGACGAGCGAGACCTCGACGTGCGCCAGCAGCTGCCGGGCGCCGCCCGCGACCGCCGAGGCCACCGCGGCCTCATGGCGCAGCCGGGCGCGCCGCTGCTCGGCGCGCGCCCGCGCCTCGCGCTCGGCGCGCGCGCCCCGGTCGAGCGCGTCGGCCCGCCCCGCGAGCCCCTTGACCCGCTCCTCGTGGGTACGGACCTGGAGCCGCGCCTCCATCTCCGTCTGCCGCGCGTTGGCCCCGTCCGCGGCCAGCCGGTCCCGTACGGAGGTGTCCGGCTCCTCCTCGGCCGGCGCCTCCTCGGCGACCAGCAGCCGCTCGGCCAGCTCCTCGACCTCCTCGGCCGCCCGTACGAGCGCCTCCTCGGCCCTCGCCGCGGCCGCCGCCGAACGCTCGGCCTCGCCGGCGGCGCCGCGCGCCTGCCCGGACAGCCGTCCCAGCTGCTGCGCGACGGCCGACTTCTCCCGGCCCGCGGCGCTCCGCCGGGCCGCCAACTCCTCGACGAGCGCGGCGCATTCGGTGCGCCGCTCCCCCGCGGTCCGCTGCGCCTCGGCCAGCTCCTCGCACCGCACGGCCAGTTCCTCGAGCTCGGCCGCGGCCTCGTCGACGGAGGCCTGCACCTCGAGCAGACTGGGCGCGCCGGCGGACCCGCCCTGCGCGAAGTGCGCCCCCAGCACGTCCCCTTCCGCCGTCCCGGCGACGCCCCCCGCCCGCTCCCCCGCCAACTCCTCGGCATCCTCCACCGTCTCCCGCAGCAGCCAACGCACCGCGGGCCCGAGGCCCTGATGCCCGCGGTGCGTTGGCTGCTGCGGGACGTGGTGGTGGTCGGGACGTTGGAGGATGCCGAGGAGTTGGCGGGGGCGCGGGCGGGGGTCGTCGCCGTGACCGCGGAAGGGGACGTGCTGGGGGCGCACTTCGCGCAGTGCGGGTCCGCCGGCGCGCCCAGTCTGCTCGAGGTGCAGGCCTCCGTCGACGAGGCCGCGGTCGAGCTCGAGG
>NZ_LIQY01000049.1 GCF_001418495.1 Streptomyces pathocidini
GGTCGGCTCCTCCGCGGAGGCCGTCGTACGCCGCGCCTCCGCGCAGCTCGCGGACTTCACCCACACCTGCTTCATGGTGACCCCGTACGAAGGCTACGTGGAGGTGTGCGAGGAGCTGGCGAAGCTCACCCCGGGCGACCACGCCAAGAAGTCCGCGCTGTTCAACTCCGGCGCAGAGGCAGTGGAGAACGCGGTGAAGATCGCCCGCGCCTACACCAAGCGCCAGGCGGTCGTCGTCTTCGACCACGGCTACCACGGCCGCACGAACCTCACGATGGCGCTGACCGCCAAGAACATGCCGTACAAGCACAGTTTCGGCCCGTTCGCGCCCGAGGTGTACCGCGTGCCGGTGGCCTACCCGTACCGCTGGCTGACCGGCGCCGAGAACTGCGCCGAGGAGGCGTCGGCGCAGGTCATCGACATGATCTCGAAGCAGGTCGGGGCGGAGAACGTCGCGGCGATCGTGATCGAGCCGGTGCTGGGCGAGGGCGGCTTCATCGAGCCCGCGAAGGGCTTCCTGCCGGCGATCGCCCGGTTCGCCAAGGACAACGGCATCGTGTTCGTCGCGGACGAGATCCAGTCCGGCTTCTGCCGCACCGGCCAGTGGTTCGCGTGCGAGGACGAGGGCGTCGTCCCGGACCTGATCACCACCGCCAAGGGCATCGCGGGCGGTCTGCCGCTCGCCGCCGTCACCGGCCGCGCCGAGATCATGGACGCGGCCCACGCCGGCGGCCTCGGCGGCACCTACGGCGGCAACCCGGTCGCCTGCGCGGCGGCGCTCGGCGCCATCGAGACGATGAAGGAGCTCGACCTCAACGCCCGCGCCCAGCGCATCGAGGAGGTCATGAAGGGCCGCCTGTCGGCGATGCAGGAGAAGTACGACATCATCGGCGACGTACGCGGACGCGGCGCCATGATCGCGATCGAGCTGGTCAAGCCCGGTGTCGCGGCGGCCGGCGGGAGCGCTCCGGCCCCGAACCCGGAGGCGACGGCGGCGCTGGCGAAGGCCTGCCACGCCGAGGGCCTACTGGTCCTGACCTGCGGTACGTACGGCAACGTGCTGCGGTTCCTGCCGCCGCTGGTGATCGGCGAGGACCTGCTGAACGAGGGCCTGGACATTCTCGAAGGCGCGCTCGCCGCACTGTGATCGCGTGGGCGCCGTCCGCGGCGCGGCCACGGACGGCGGGCTGTGCGCGGTAGTGCCAGAGAGCGCGGTGCGGACGGACTACCCGTCCGCACCGCCCCCGCGCCTTCCCGACCACCACCCCGGGCCTCTTGGCCACCGCCCCGCGGCCTCCCCGGACCGCCGCTCCACGGCCCTCCCCGGCGATCAACTCGGCTGCCTGTGTTGCCTCGTGAAGAATCTGTGGGACTCCCATGGTGGACGCGCGATCCGGCTGTCCGACGTGTTGCCCCTGGCGTACGGTTTTCGCAGATGAGAGAAACACCCCGCCCGCAGGAAACTGCGGGCGATGTCGAGTCGGCGCTTCCCCAGCCCCGGCCCGGCCGTGCCCTCGCGCAC
>NZ_LIQY01000490.1 GCF_001418495.1 Streptomyces pathocidini
CTGGAGCGGGCCGCGGCCGAGCTGCCGGGGGCGGTGGCCTGCCCCGCCGATCTGACCGACCCCCAGCAGGTCGCGCGCGCCGCGCACTTCGTGTGCGAGGAGTACGGGGCGGTGGACGTCCTCGTCAACAACGCGGGCGGGGACGGGCGGTTGGAGGCGCGGGGCGCCGCCGAGGACGATCCGCTGGCGGCCGTCGCCGGCGACTGGTCGCTGAACTTCCGGCTCAACGTGCTGACGGCGGTGCTGCTGACCGAGGCGCTCCGCGACCATGTGGCCTCGCCCGGCGGGCGGGTGCTCTTCCTCGGCTCGATCGCCGCGCTGCGGGGGTCCGGCCGGAACGCGTACGGGTCCGCGAAGGCGGCGCTCCACCCGTACGCGTTCTCGCTCGCGCGGGAGCTCGGGCCGCGCGGCATCACCGTGAACGTGGTCGCGCCGGGCTATGTCGAGGAGACCGGGTTCTTCGGCGGCGAGGTGCCGGAGGAGCGGCGCCGCGCGCTGGTCGCGGAGACCCTCACCGGTCGCGCTGGCCACCCCGGCGACATCGCCGAAACCCTCCACTGGCTCGCCTCCCCGCACGCCGACCACATCACGGCCCAGGTGATCCAGGTCAACGGGGGTGCGGAGCGGGGCCGTTAGCCACTCGGGCCGCGGGCGCGGTGTTTCGGCCGGTTCGGCGCCGCCGGGCTCTGCCGGGCTCCGCCGGGCCGATAGGTCGCCGCCGCGGGACCCGTGCTTCGGGGCTGGCACGATGGGCGGGGCGGAACACCCCGCCTCAGATCTGCCCCCAGAAACGACTCCCCAGAAACGACCCCCAGAAAGGGAAGTGACCCGACCGTGGCGTCCTCGACGATCCTGCTGTTCCACTCCGCCTACGGGCTGCGCCCCGCCGTGCACGCGGCGGCCGACCGGCTGCGCGCGGCGGGCCACGAGGTCCATGTGCCGGACCTGTACGACGGGCGGACCGCGGAGACCGTGGAGGAGGGCATGGCGATCAAGGACGAGATCGGCACGGACGAACTGCTGCGCCGCGCGGTCACCGCCGCCGCCCCGTACTCCGACCGCGGCCTGGTCTACGCGGGCTTCTCGCTCGGCGGCTCCCTCGCCCAGAACCTCGCGCTCGCGGACGAGAAGGCGCGCGGGCTGCTGCTCCTGCACGGCACCTCCGACATCGCGGAGGGCGCCACGACCGACGACCTGCCGGTGCAGCTGCACGTCGCGGACCCGGACCCGTTCGAGCCGCACGACTGGCTGAACACGTGGTACCTGGGCATGCGGCGGGCCGGCGCCGACGCCGAGGTCTACCGCTACCCCGGCGCCGGCCACATCTACACCGACCCCGAACTGCCGGACTACGACGAGAAGGCGGCGGAGGCCACCTGGCCGGTGGCGCTCGCCTTCCTCGACAGCCTGTCGTAGCCCGGGCCTGTTCGTTGGCCCGAGGCCTGTTCGCGGCCCAAGGCTGCCGTGGTCAGGCGTGCGCCTGTCGTAGCCGAAGCGTGGGGCCCCGCCGCGGGCCTCGCCCTGTCGTGGTCGAGGCGTGTCCGCGCCGGCCTCAGCGCGCCGGCGCGTCCGCGCGCTCGACCCGCTGCGTGCCGGACCGTGTGCGGTACGAGCGGGCCCACGCCGCCGTCGCGTTCCGGTCGGCGCGGTCGGAGAGCACGTAGTAGTCCATCTGCGCCCGCTCGGCGGTGACGTCCAGCACGCCGTAGCCGTGGGAGTCCATGTCCACCCACTTCACATGCCGGTTGGCGGCCTGAATGGCGGCGGCCGCGACCAGCGACACCGTCCGCGGCTGGACCTTCAGGATGTCGTCGAGGTTGTCGGAGGTCACCGAGGTCACCACGAACTCGGTGGCGGCGGACGGGGAGAGCGGGTACGTGGCTGCCTGCACCGGTACGTCGTTGGCCCACGCCATGTGGATGTCGCCGGTCAGGAAGACGGTGTTGGCGACGGCCTTCTCCCGCAGGTGGGCGAGGAGTTCGCGGCGGTCGTCGGTGTAGCCGTCCCACTGGTCGACATTGACCGCGAGCCCTTCCGCGGGCAGCCCCAGCAGCTCCCCGAGCGGGCCGAGCAGCTGGGCGGGCACGGAGCCGAAGGCGACCGGGGAGATCATCACCGAGGTGCCGACGAGCTGCCAGGAGGCGTCGGAGGAGGCCAACCCGGCCTTCAGCCAGTCGAGTTGGGCCCGGCCCGTGATCGTACGGTCCGGGTCGTCCACCGCGCCGTCGCCCGCCGTGGTCTGCTGGGAGCGGAAGGAGCGCAGGTCGAGAAGGTGGAGGTCGGCGAGCGCGCCGAAGCGCAGCCGCCGGTAGGTGGTGCCCGCGGTCGAGGGCCGCACCGGCATCCACTCGAAGTACGCCTGCTTGGCCGCCGCCACGCGCCGCGCCCAGTCGCCCTCGGCGCCCGGCGTGTGGTTCTCGGCGCCGCCGGACCAGGCGTCGTTGGCGAACTCGTGGTCGTCCCAGATCGCCACCACCGGGTGCGCGGCGTGCAGCGACCGGAGGTCGGGGTCGGTCTTGTACGTGGCGTGCCGGAGGCGGTAGTCGGCGAGCGTGGTGATCTCGTGGGCGGGGGAGTGGGCGCGCACGCCCTCCGCGGGGTAGGCGCCTGCCGCGTACTCGTAGAGGTAGTCGCCGAGGTGGAGGACCGCGTCGAGGTCGCGGCGGGCCGCGAGGTGGCGGTAGGCGGAGAACCAGCCGGCCTCCCAGTTGGCGCAGGACACCACGCCGAAGCGCACCGCGTGCGCGGCGTCGCCGGGCGCGGAGGCCGTGCGGGTGCGCCCGGTGGGCGAGTCGGCGCCGCCCGCGGTGAAGCGGAACCAGTACGCGGTGGCCGGGCGCAGTCCGCGGACGTCGGCCTTGACGGTGTGGTCGGTGGCCGCGCTCGCGGTCGTGGTGCCGCGGGCGACGACGCGGGCGAAGGCCGCGTCCTCGGCTATCTGCCAGTCCACGGCGAGGTCCGGGCCGGCGCCGGATCCCGGGGCGGACTCCGGGGTCGGGGTGACGCGGGTCCACAGGAGCACGCCGTCGGGCAGCGGGTCGCCGGAGGCCACGCCGTGCTGGAAGACGGGGGCGGCCGCTGCCGCGGGCGGGCCGGCGGCGAGCGGGAGGAGCGCGGCGGAGGCGGCGCCGGCCTTGACGACCGTACGGCGGGCCGGGCGCGGGGAGTTGGGGTCGGTCACGCCCGATCACGTTACGGGGCAGGTACGGCGAACGGGCGGGCGAACACCGGATGTTCGCCCGCCCGTCGGCGAGTGGTCGCCCCGGCCGTCGTACGGCCGTCAGGCGCGCGTCACTTGGCGGCGAGCGCCTTCTCGATGGCCGCCTTGAACTGGTCCGCCTGCATGGGGGTGTTCTGGGTACCCTCGACGACCAGCTTGTTGCCGTCCATCTTGAAGGTGGGGGTGCCCTGGACACCGCTCTTGTCGAACTTCTTCGACATCTCCAGCGCCCACTTGTCGTAGGTGCCGTCCTTCACGGCCTTCTCGAACCCGGCGTTGTCCTTGAGCGCCGGGACCTGGTCGGCGACCTTCAGCAGGAAGGCGTCGTCGGCGAACTTGTCGTCCGTCTCCTCCGGGTGGTACTTGGCGGAGTAGAGCGCGGCCTTGTAGTCGAGGAAGGCCTGCGGGTCGACGTTCAGGGCCGCGCCGAGGGCGCTGAGGGCGTTCTTCGAGCCGGTGCCCTGAGCCATGTTGTCGATGAAGGAGGCCATCGTGAACGAGGCCTTGTACTTGCCGTCCTTCACGTCCTTGGAGACCTGCTCACCCGCGGACTGCTCGAACGCGGCACAGGCCGGGCAGCGCATGTCCTCGTAGATCTCGAGGGTCTTCTTGGCGTCGGCCTTGCCGATGACGATCTCGGTGCCGTCCTTGCCGGTGGCGTTGGCGGGCTTGACGAGCTTCTTGCTGGAGGCGTCCTTCCAGGTGTCGGCGGTGTCGTTGCCGCCCATGCTGGAGACGGCGACGCCGACGCCGGTGGCGATGGCCAGGACCGCGACGATCGCGCCGCCGACGAGGACCTGGCGGCGCAGTTTGTCCTTCTTGGTCTGACGCTCGCGCTCGGCGCGCATGCGCTCGCGGGCCGCCGCCTTGTTGGACTGGCTGTTGCGGTTGCTCATGATGGTGTGTTCCTGCTCCGTGACGTAAGGCTGGGGATGGTGACCGCTGTGCGCGGCGGGCTCAGAGCGCCGCGGGGCAGGGCGGTCCGCGCCGTACGACGGAGTGCACCAGCAGCGGGTGCGTACGGGAGGCCGCGCGCGCCGGGGAGGCGGCGCGGAGGCGGGGGCGCCGGGCGCCGCCCGCCGAGGCGGCGGCAGCGGCGACCAGCAGCGGCCGGAAGGCCGAGACGGCGGCCGCGCGCACCAGGCGGCCCAGGGCCGCCTCGCCGCGCCACAGCCAGGCCGCGGCGGCCAGGCCGACCGCGAGGTGGGCGGCCAGCAGCAGCCAGGGGGCGGCCGGGTCGCTCGCGATCTGCGGGAAGCCGGCGGCCCGGCCGAGGCCGGGGGCGCCCTGGCTCGCCACGCGGGCCAGCGGGGTGCCGAAGTCGCCGCCGGCGCACAGGAGATCGACGCCCACCGAGCGCAGTGGCCCGGCCACGGGGCCGCCCGCCTGCCCGTAGCAGGCGTGCTGCCCCGTGGTGAAGACGGTGTCGGCGGCCAGCTCCAGCGGGATCAGCAGGGCGGCGATCGCGGCGAAGCCGCGCTGCCGCCCGGCCAGTGCCCACGCGGTCGCGAAGACCGCGGCGGACAGGGCGGCGACCGTGGTCACCGGCAGTGGAACACCGGACAGCAGAACGTGAGACGCCGTGGACAGCGTCACGCACAGCGCGGTGAACAGTGCCGCGCGCAGCGTCCGCATCGGTGTCCCGGTGATGTCCATCTCGCCCGAGTGTGCCATGGAGCCGGTTAAGCGACAGCTAAAGATCCGCGATCGGTGACCGGCCCCGCACGGGCACCATGGCCGCCCTCACAGGCCCGGGATCCGGCCGTTGCGGAAGAGGTCGACGAAGATCTGGTGGTCGGCGCGCGCCCGGGCCCCGTAGGAGTGCGCGAAGTTCACCAGCAGGTCGGCGAATCCGTCCTCGTCGGCCGCGATCGCCGCGTCGATGGCGCGCTCGGTGGAGAACGGCACCAGGGAGTGGCCGCTCTCGTCGTCCGCCGCCGCGTGCATCGTCGCGGTGGCCCGGCCCAGGTCGGCGATGACCTCGGCGATCTCGGCCGGGTCGTCGATGTCCGACCAGTCCAGGTCCACCGCGTACGGGGAGATCTCCGCGACCAGCTGCCCCGCGCCGTCCAGTTCGGTCCAGCCCAGCCACGGGTCGGCGTGGTCCTGGAGCGCCCGCTGCGAGATGACCGTGCGGTGCCCCTCGTGCTGGAAGTACGAGCGCACGCGTGCGTCCGTGATGTGCCGGGAGACCGCCGGGGTCTGCGCCTGCTTCATGTAGATCACGACGTCGTTCTCCAGGGCGTCGCTGTTGCCCTCCAGCAGGATGTTGTACGAGGGCAGGCCCGCGCTGCCGATGCCCACCCCGCGGCGGCCCACCACGTCCTTGACGCGGTAGGAGTCGGGCCGGGCGAGGCTGGAGTCGGGCAGGGTCTCCAGGTAGCCGTCGAAGGCGGCCAGCACCTTGTAGCGCGTGGCGGCGTCCAGTTCGACCGAGCCGTCGCCGGCGGCGAACCGGCGCTCGAACTCCCGGATCTCGGTCATCGACTCCAGCAGGCCGAAGCGGGTCAGGGAGCGGGCGACGCGCAGCGCGCCCAGCAGCGGGCCCCCGGCGGTGTCGAGGGTGAAGGGCGGCACCTCGTCGTCCTCGGCGCCCTTGGCCAGTGCCTGGATCCGCTCCCGGTAGGCGGCGGCGTAGGTGCGGACCAGGGAGCTGATCACCCCGTCGCTGAGCGCCTTGGTGTAGCCGATCAGGGCGACGGAGGCGGCGAAGCGCTTGAGGTCCCACGTGAAGGGGCCCACGTAGGCCTCGTCGAAGTCGTTGACGTTGAAGACCAGGCGGCCGTTGGAGTCCATGTACGTGCCGAAGTTCTCGGCGTGCAGGTCGCCGTGCACCCACACCCGGGAGGTCCGCTCGTCCAGGAACGGGCCGCGGTCCCCCTCGCGCTCCAGGTCCTTGTAGAAGAGGCAGGCGGTGCCCCGGTAGAAGGCGAAGGCCGAGGCCGCCATCTTCCGGAACTTGACCCGGAACGCGGCCGGATCGGCGGCCAGCAACTGCCCGAAGGCGGTGTCGAAGACGGCGAGGATCTCCTCGCCGCGCTGCTCGGCCTGTACGGGCAGGGGCTGCTGGGACGTCATACGCGTTCGCCTCCTGGTCAGGGGCTCTGGTGCGAGTCCGGGACTGAACTGGGTCGGGTCGTTCCGGTTCTTCCAACGCGCGAGGCTACCCGTGAGTGCCCGCGGGCTGTCAGTGCCGGGTCATAGACTTCGCTACCGTCGCCCAACCTCGTAACCGCCTGTTCGCCGGAGGTCCTCCACCGTGTCCAAGCCGCCCTTCACGCACCTGCACGTCCACACCCAGTACTCACTGCTGGACGGTGCCGCGCGGCTCAAGGACATGTTCAACGCGTGCAACGAGATGGGCATGACGCACATCGCCATGACGGACCACGGCAACCTGCACGGGGCGTACGACTTCTTCCAGCAGGCGACCGGCGCCGGCATCACCCCGATCATCGGCATCGAGGCCTACGTCGCGCCCGAGTCGCGCCGGAACAAGCGCCGTATCCAATGGGGTCAACCCCATCAAAAGCGGGACGATGTCTCGGGCTCGGGTGGTTACACCCACAAGACGATCTGGGCGGCCAACAAGACGGGCCTGCACAACCTGTTCCGGCTCTCCTCCGACGCCTACAAGGAGGGCTGGCTCACCAAGTGGCCCCGGATGGACAAGGAGGTCATCGCCGAGCACTCCGAGGGCCTGATCGCCTCCACCGGCTGCCCCTCCGGCGTGGTCCAGACCCGGCTGCGGCTCGGCCAGTTCGACGAGGCGCTGAAGGACGCGGCCGAGTACCAGGAGATCTTCGGCAAGGACCGGTACTTCCTGGAGCTGATGGACCACGGCATCGAGATCGAGCGCCGGGTCCGCGACGGCCTGCTGGAGATCGGCAAGAAGCTCGGCATCCCGCCCCTGGTCACCAACGACTCGCACTACACGTACTCCCACGAGTCCAGCGCCCACGACGCGCTGCTGTGCATCCAGACCGGCAAGAACCTCTCCGACCCCGACCGCTTCCGTTTCGACGGCACCGGCTACTACCTGAAGTCGACGGAGGAGATGTACGCCATCGACTCCTCCGACGCCTGGCAGGAGGGGTGCGCCAACACCCTTCTCGTCGCCCAGCAGATCGACACCGACGGCTGGTTCGACAAGCGCGACCTGATGCCCCGCTTCGACGTGCCCGAGGGCTACACCGAGGTGACCTGGTTCCAGGAGGAGGTCAAGCGCGGCATGGCCCGCCGCTACCCCGGCGGCGTCCCCGACGACCGCCAGCAGCTCGCCGAGTACGAGATGGGCATCATCATCCAGATGGGGTTCCCGGGGTACTTCCTCGTCGTCGCCGACTTCATCATGTGGGCCAAGAACAACGGCATCGCGGTCGGCCCGGGCCGAGGCTCCGCGGCCGGCTCGATCGTCTCGTACGCGATGGGCATCACCGACCTCGACCCGGTCGAGCACGGACTGATCTTCGAGCGGTTCCTCAACCCCGAGCGCGTGTCCATGCCCGATGTCGACATCGACTTCGACGAGCGCAGGCGCGCCGAGGTGATCCGGTATGTCACGGAGAAGTACGGCGCCGACAAGGTCGCCATGATCGGCACCTACGGCACCATCAAGGCCAAGAACGCCATCAAGGACTCCTCGCGGGTGCTGGGCTACCCGTACGCGATGGGCGACCGGATCACCAAGGCCATGCCCGCCGACGTCCTCGGCAAGGGCATCAACCTCGCCGGGATCACCGACCCCTCCCACCCGCGCTACAGCGAGGCGGGCGAGGTCCGGGGGATGTACGAGAACGAGCCCGACGTGAAGAAGGTCATCGACACCGCCAAGGGCGTCGAGGGCCTGGTCCGGCAGATGGGCGTGCACGCCGCGGGCGTGATCATGTCCAGCGAGACGATCACGGACCACATCCCGGTCTGGGTCAGGCACACCGACGGCGTCACCATCACGCAGTGGGACTACCCGACCTGTGAGTCGCTGGGCCTGCTCAAGATGGACTTCCTGGGCCTGCGCAACCTCACGATCATGGACGACGCCGTCAAGATGGTGAAGGCCAACAAGGGCATCGACCTGGAGCTGCTCAGCCTGCCGCTGGACGACCCCAAGACCTACGAGCTGCTGTGCCGCGGCGACACCCTCGGCGTCTTCCAGTTCGACGGCGGCCCCATGCGCTCCCTGCTGCGCATGATGAAGCCCGACAACTTCGAGGACATTTCCGCGGTCTCGGCCCTGTACCGGCCGGGCCCGATGGGCATGAACTCCCACATCAACTACGCGCTGCGCAAGAACGGCCAGCAGGAGATCACCCCGATCCACCCCGAGCTCGAGGAGCCTTTGAAGGAGGTCCTCGACATCACCTACGGCCTGATCGTGTACCAGGAGCAGGTGCAGAAGGCCGCCCAGGTGCTCGCGGGCTACTCGCTCGGCCAGGCCGACCTGCTGCGCCGCGCGATGGGCAAGAAGAAGAAGGAAGTCCTCGACGCCGAGTTCGTCAACTTCCAGAAGGGCGCGCGCGAGAAGGACTTCTCCGACCAGGCCATCCAGGCCGTGTGGGACGTGCTGGTCCCCTTCGCCGGATACGCGTTCAACAAGGCGCACTCCTCCGCGTACGGCCTGGTCACCTACTGGACCGCGTACCTCAAGGCCAACTACCCGGCCGAGTACATGTCGGCGCTGCTGACCTCCGTGCGCGACGACAAGGACAAGTCGGCGGTCTACCTCAACGAGTGCCGCCGCATGGGCATCAAGGTGCTGCCGCCGAACGTCAACGAGTCGGAGGCGAACTTCACCGCCCAGGGTGACGACGTGATCCTGTTCGGTCTCACGGCGGTCCGCAACGTCGGCCAGAACGTGGTCGATTCGATCATCCGCACGCGCAAGTCGAAGGGGAAGTACGCGACCTTCCCCGACTTCCTCGACAAGGTCGAGGCCGTGGTCTGCAACAAGCGGACCATCGAGTCGCTCATCAAGGCGGGCGCGTTCGACGAGATGGGTCACACCCGCAAGGGGCTCACCGCGCACTACGAACCGATGATCGACAACGTGGTCCAGGTCAAGCGCAAGGAGGCCGAGGGGCAGTTCGACCTCTTCGGCGGCATGGGCGACGACACCGGCGACGACACGCCGGGCTTCGGGCTCGACGTCGAGTTCTCCGACATCGAGTGGGACAAGGCGTACCTGCTGGCGCAGGAGCGCGAGATGCTCGGCCTCTATGTCTCCGACCACCCGCTCTTCGGCATCGAGCACGTCCTCAACGACAAGGCGGACGCGGCGATCTCCCAACTGACCGGCGGTGAGCACGCGGACGGCGCGATCGTCACCATCGGCGGCATCATCTCCGGTCTCCAGCGGAAGATGACCAAGCAGGGCAACGCGTGGGCCATCGCCACCGTCGAGGATCTGGCGGGCTCGATCGACTGCATGTTCTTCCCCGCCACCTACCAGCTGGTGTCGACCCAACTGGTCGAGGACACCGTGGTGTTCATCAAGGGGCGGCTCGACAAGCGCGAGGACGTGCCGCGGCTGGTCGCGATGGAGCTGATGGTCCCGGACCTGTCGGAGGCCTCCGCCAACGCCCCGGTCACCATCACCATTCCCACGGTCAAGATCACTCCGCCGCTGGTGGAGAAGCTCGGCGAGGTCCTCACGCACCACAGGGGCTCCACCGAGGTCCGGATCAAGCTCCAAGGGGCCCGCAAGACCACCGTCCTGCGGCTGGACCGGCACCGGGTGACCGCCGACCCGGCGCTCTTCGGCGACCTCAAGGTGCTGCTCGGCCCGTCCTGCCTGGCGGGCTGACGGCAGCCCTCCCGTGCGCGGGCTGGTGCCGAAGCCATTACGCGGGTTGACGCGGCTCGCGTACGCGGGTTGACGTCCGCGTGGCTCGGGGGCGCGGACAGCGGACGAGGGGCGCGCCCATGTCGGGGCGCGCCCCTCGGCAGTTCATCTGCTCAGCGGTGGCGGTCAGTTGTGACCGAAGCTCTGCCGCTGCTTCCGGGCGCCCGGCTCGTGGCCAGGGGTGTGGGGCTGCGTCTTGCCCTGAGCCTGCGGCTGGGCCTGGGCCTGAGCCGCCTCCGGGGCCGCGGACTTCCCACGGGCCTGGCCGCGCTCGGCGGCGCCACGGGTCTTGGGCTGAGTGCGTTCTCGGTTCTTGTTCTTGGCCATGATCGTGCCTCCTGTGGGGATCATCGGAACCTGGCCTGCGGCCGGTCGGCGGGGCGCCGGGAGCCGCTTTCGAGTAACCACGCTCGCATGTCCCAACAGCGGACGCATGTCGGACAATTACCGTGAGTGAGAAGGCTAGGTAGGGGCGCGGATCCGCACCTGCTCGCTGTCTCTCACGCCCCGTGCGCCGCATCCGCCACGCCGATGATCGAGTTCCGACCGTTAACCCCCGTACGGTCGGGCAGACTCGAAGGAAACCCGAAGCAAAGCCGTTCCGGGGGGCTACGGACTCACGAAAGAGGGTGGAACGTGGACCGCTGCGTCGTCCTGGTGGACGCCGGCTATCTGCTGGGCGCCGCCGCGAGCCTGCTCGCCGGGGAACCCGCCCGGGCCCGCATCACCGTCGACCACGCCGCGCTCATCCAGGGCCTGAGAGAGCGCGCCGAGGCCGACACGGACCGTCCCCTGCTGCGGATCTACTGGTTCGACGGCGCGCCCGACCGCGTACCGCAGCCGGAGCACCGGCGGTTGCGCGTCATGCCGCGGGTGACCGTACGGCTCGGCGCGTTGACGCGCACCGAGGGGCGCTGGGCGCAGAAGGGCGTGGACGCGGCGATGCACGCCGAGCTCACCGAACTCGCCCGCAACCGGGCCTGTTCCGACATCGTGCTGGTCACCGGCGACGGTGATCTGCTGCCCGGGCTGATGGACGCCAAGGAGCACGGCGTCGCCATCCACCTGTGGGCCGTGCAGGCCGCGGACGGCGACTTCAACCAGTCCGAGGACCTGGTCGCCGAGGCGGACGAGCGGCGGGTTCTCGACCGGGCGTGGATCACTCAGGCCGTACGGGCCAAGGAAGTTGCCGGGCCGTGTGCCGCTCCGGCCGCACCCGAGCCGGAGATCGCGGCGATCCTCTCCGCGCCGCTGCCGGAGGCGTCGGCCTCGGGCGCCCCCCCGGCGCCGGGCGGCGGCCCGGACGCGGGCCTCGCGACCGCCAACGGGGCGTCCCCGGGCGCGGGTTCGCCCGCCGGGGCGGTCAACGGCCTGGTGAACGGGCGGGGTGCGACGGGGCGGCTGCCCTCGCCGAACGGCGCGGGGCCGGCCGGCGCCGAGCCCTCGGTGAACGGGGCCGGGCCGGCGGTCGAC
>NZ_LIQY01000491.1 GCF_001418495.1 Streptomyces pathocidini
GCTGCGCCGCGAGGCGGCGGCCGCGCTACGCGAGGCGGCGGTGCGGGCGGTGCGCTGGCGAGGCGGGAGCGTAGCCTTCCCTGGGCTCGCCGAACGGCGGGCCGCGGCGAGCCCCTCCGGGTCGCCGAGCGGTACGGCGGACACGCTCTGACGCGTCCGCCCGCCCCCTAGCACATCGGGAAAGGACCAGCTCAGGGATGGATTCAGCAGCACGGCCGGACGCCGGCGGACCCTTCGAGCCACCGCGGCGCCTGGTGCGCGCCCTGGCCGAAACGCACGGGGACGCGGGCGGGGAGTGGCTGCGCGCGCTGCCTGAGCTGGTACGGGATACGGTCTCGCGCTGGGAGTTGGAGCCCGAGCGGGTGCTGACGCCGGGCGGGCGCAGCAGCCTGGTCGTACTGGTGCGGCGCGCGGACGGGACCCCCGCCGCGCTCAAGCTCCTCGCGCCGGGCGCGCGCGGAGCGCACGAACACGCGGCGCTCGCGCGCTGGGACGGCTGGGGCGCGGTACGGATGCTGGCGGCGGCCGAAGGGGCGCTGTTGCTGGAGCGGCTGCGCCACGAGGTGTCGCTGAGCTCGCTGCCTGAGGCGAAGGCGCAGTTGGAGGCCGCGGACACGGTCCGCAAGCTGTGGGTGGACCCGGGCGAGGACCATCCCTTCGAGTCGGTGGCGGAGCGCAGCAGGCGCGCGGCGGAGGCCCTGCGGGCGGCTCGTACGCAGCCGTGGGCGGAGGCCGTGGCCCCGCTGATCGACGAAGCACTGGACACGCGCGAGGAGTTGACGGCCTCGGCGGCCGAGCGGGCGGTGCTGCTGCACGGGCGGTTCCGGCAGGGCAAGGTGCTGTCGGCGGAGCGGGTGCCGTGGTTGACGGTGGGGCCGCGGCCGGTGGTGGGCGAGCGGGCGTACGACTTGGCGCGGCTGGTGCGGGACCGGCTGGAGGACCTGGTCGCCTCGCCGGGTGGGGCCGCGGCGGCGCGGCGGCGGGTGACGAAGCTGGCCGACTCCTTGGAGGTCGACCGGGACCGGGTGCGAGGGTGGACGCGGTTCCGGGCTACCTGTGCCGGGGTGCGGGCGCTTGGTGCGGGGCGCCGCCAGGAAGGCGAACTCCTCCTGGAATTCGCCACCTGGCCATAAGGCCATGCGGCCGGCACGCACCCACCGGCCTTTCGCCACACGGCGGCGTCGCGTCAGCCACGCGGCGGGGCGGGCCCACCCGGCGGGGCCGGGTGTCGGTGGAGACGGGGGCTCGGGTCCGAGCTAGTGGTGCGCGAGGCGGGTGATGGCTTCGGCTACGGGGAGTTCTTCGCGGGCGCCGGTGCGGCGATCCTTCAGCTCCACGATGCCCTCCGCCGCTCGGCGGCCGGCGACGAGGATCGTGGGGATGCCGATGAGTTCGGCGTCGGTGAACTTGACGCCGGGCGAGACGCCCGCGCGGTCGTCCACCAGGACCCGTACGCCCGCGGAGTGCAGCTTCTCCCCCACCTCAAGGGCGAGTTCGGTCTGCGCGGCCTTGCCCGCGGCCACCACGTGGACGTCCGCCGGCGCGATCTCGCGCGGCCAGCACAGCCCCTTGTCGTCCGCCGTCTGTTCGGCGAGCGCGGCGACCGCGCGGGAGACGCCGATGCCGTACGAGCCCATGGTGACCCGCACCGGCTTGCCCTCGCGGCCCAGCACGTCCAGCTGGAAGGCGTCCGCGTACTTGCGGCCGAGCTGGAAGATGTGGCCGATCTCGATCGCACGGTCGATCTTCAGGCCGGCGCCGCAGCGGGGGCAGGGGTCGCCCTCCTCGACCACCACCACGTCCAGGTACTGGTCGACCTCGAAGTCCCGCCCGCACACGACGTTCCGCGCGTGCTTGCCCTCCTCGTTGGCGCCGGTGACCCAGGAGGTGCCGGCGGCGATCCGCGGGTCGGCGATGTAGCGCAGGGCGGTGCCGGCCAGGCCCTGCGGGCCGACGTAGCCGCGTACGAGGTCGGGGCGGTCGGCGAAGTCCTCGGCGGTCACCAACTCGACCTCGGCGGGGGCGAGGTGCTCGCCGAGCTTGCCGAGGTCCACCTCGCGGTCGCCCGGCACGCCCACCGCAGTGATCTTGCCGTCGACCTTGACCAGGAGGTTCTTCAACGTCGCGGAGCGCGGGACGCCGAGGTGCTCGGCGAGGGTCTCGATCGTCGGGGTGTCGGGGGTGTCCAGCAGCTCGACCGGCGGGTGCTCAACCCGCTCCACCTCCGGCACCGGCACGGTGACCGCCTCGGTGTTGGCCGCGTAGTCGCAGGCCGGGCAGTCCACGAAGGTGTCCTCGCCGGCGGCGGCGGGCGCGAGGAACTCCTCGGACGCCGATCCGCCCATGGCGCCGGAGACGGCGGAGACGATCCGGTAGTCCAGGCCGAGCCGCTGGAAGATCTTCGTGTACGCCTCGCGGTGCAGCCGGTAGGACTCGACCAGACCCTCGTCGCTGCTGTCGAAGGAGTACGAGTCCTTCATCTGGAACTCGCGGCCGCGCAGCACGCCGGAGCGGGGCCGGGCTTCGTCCCGGTACTTGGTCTGGATCTGGTAGAGGATCACCGGCAGGTCCTTGTAGGACGTGCACTGGTCCTTCACGACGAGGGTGAAGATCTCCTCGTGGGTGGGGCCGAGGAGGTAGTCGCCGCCCTTGCGGTCCTTGAGGCGGAACAGCAGGTCGCCGTACTCCTCCCAGCGGCCGCTGGCCTCGTACGGCTCCCTCGGCAGCAGCGCGGGCAGCAGCACCTCCTGGCCGCCGATGGCGTCCATCTCCTCGCGGACGACGCGGGAGACGTTCTCCAGGACCTTCTTGCCCAGCGGCAGCCAGGTCCAGATTCCGGCCGAGGAGCGGCGTACGTACCCGGCGCGGACGAGCAGCTTGTGACTCGCCGTCTCGGCATCGGCCGGGTCGTCGCGCAGCGTCTTGAGCATCGACCGGGACAGGCGCTGGACCATGGGACTTCTTCTCCTGCGTGCGAAGGGCTGTGCCAGGAGGCTATCTAACGCGGCGGGGGCGGTGTCGCGCCCGTCACCGCGTAGGAGCTGCTGCACGTAGGAGCTGGGGGCTGCTGGGGTCGCATCCTCCGGACCCCGGCAAGCGCCCGGTCACCGGCGGCGCAGAGGCAGGTCCGCGCCCATCACCACATACGGGCTGGGGGCACTGGGGAAGATCACTCTGCGTGCGAGGTCGCGGTAGCCCAGTGAGCGGTAGAGGGCGCGGGCCGGGCTCTCGGTGTCGATGGCGGAGAGGATCGAGCGGGGCTCGGCCGCGGAGTCGGTGATGGTGGTGATCAGCGACCGGCCGATGCCGCGCTTCTGGAAGGCGGGGTGGACGTGCAGCTCGGTGATGACGAAGGAGTCGTCCAGCCAGTCGTCGTGGCCCTCGGTCCGCAGATACGGCTGGACGACGGTGGACCACCAGTGCACGCGATTGTTGGGCATCCCGTAGACGAAGCCGACGAGGCGGCCGTCGGGGGTGGTGGCGGCCAGCGCCCTGGCCCCGCGGCTCTCCAGGTGGCGCAGCACGATATGGCGGCGTACGCCGATCTCGTCGTGGCTGAGCCCGAACGCGAGCGCCTGCACGGCCAGCGCCTCGTCCACCCGCGCGGACAGATCGACCGGTCCGACCACGACGTCATCCATGTCCGCGACCCTACCGGTGTGGGCGGGGCCCATTGGACCGGCCCGGCCCACGGGAGCGGGGGCAGAGGCGGGAGCGGGGATCAGAACAGGACACTCATGAACGCGCCGACCTCGTGGAAGCCGACGCGGCGGTACGTGGCCCGGGCCGCGGTGTTGAAGTCGTTGACGTAGAGGCTGGCGACGGGCGCGACATCGCCGAGTGCGTAGCGCAGCACGGCGGCCATGCCGGTCTCGGACAGCCCGCGGCCGCGGTACTCGGGGGCGACCCAGACGCCCTGGATCTGGCAGGCCTTCGGGGTGGCCGCGCCGATCTCGGCCTTGAAGACCACCTGGCCGTTCTCCACGCGCGCGAACGATCGGCCCGTACCGACGAGTTCGGCCACCCGCGCCTGGTAGAGCAGCCCACCGTCGCCGGCGAGCGGGGAGACGCCGACCTCCTCGGTGAACATCGCCACGCAGGCCGGCATGATCACGTCCATCTCGCCCCTGCGGATACGGCGGACGAGCGGATCGGGGACGATGTCGGGGGGCATGGCCGTGGTGACCATCAGCGGCTGGTGGGGGCGCACGTCGCGGGCCGGGCCCCAGCTCGGTTCGAGCAGCGACCACAGCTGGGCGACGGGCTCGGCCGGGCCGACGATCGAGGAGCAGCGGCGGCCCGCCCGCCGGGCGCGGTCGGCGAAGCCGCGTACGGCCTCGGGGCCGGCGCAGACGGGGACGAGGTTGGCGCCCGCGTAGCAGAGCGACTCCAGCCGCCCGTCCGCGTACCAGCCCCACATCTCGCCGCCGAGCCGCCACGGGTCGAGCCCGGCGACCTGGACGCGGGCGGCGACGAAGGCGTTGGCGACCGGGTCCCGGTCGAGGATCGCGAGGGCGGAGTCCAGTTCGCCGGGTTCCAGAACCCTGGTGGTGGTAGTGGTCAACACGTGTCGGAAAGTGCCTCACCGTGCGGGCCGTCAGGCCGTCTGATTTCCGCACTGTACCCGCCGCCGGAGGAGGATGCCGCCTCGTGCCGGAAGCCCCGCTCCGTGCGCGGCACGGGCGGGGCTTCCGGGGTTTGCCGTACGCAGCATGGGCGCCGGCCGGTCGGCTCGGTTCAGCTGACCGAGACCTGGGGCTCGCCGGACAGGACGCCGTCCTTCTCCATCTGCTCGGCGATCTTCATGGCCTCCTCGATCAGGGTCTCCACGATCTTCGACTCGGGCACGGTCTTGATGACCTCGCCCTTGACGAAGATCTGGCCCTTGCCGTTGCCGGAGGCCACGCCGAGGTCTGCCTCGCGGGCCTCGCCCGGGCCGTTGACGACACAGCCCATGACGGCGACGCGCAGCGGCACCTCCATGCCGTCCAGCCCGGCGGTGACCTGGTCGGCCAGCTTGTAGACGTCGACCTGGGCACGGCCGCAGGACGGGCAGGAGACGATCTCCAGGCGGCGCTGGCGGAGGTTCAGGGACTCCAGGATCTGGATGCCGACCTTGACCTCCTCCGCGGGCGGGGCGGAGAGCGAGACGCGGATGGTGTCGCCGATGCCCTCGCTGAGCAGGGCGCCGAAGGCGACCGCGGACTTGATGGTGCCCTGGAAGGCGGGGCCGGCCTCGGTGACGCCCAGGTGCAGCGGGTAGTCGCAGCGGGCGGCCAGCTGGCGGTAGGCGTTGACCATCACGACCGGGTCGTTGTGCTTGACCGAGATCTTGATGTCGCGGAAGCCGTGCTCCTCGAAGAGCGAGCACTCCCACAGCGCGGACTCCACCAGCGCCTCGGGGGTGGCCTTGCCGTACTTCTCCAGCAGCCGCTTGTCGAGCGAGCCCGCGTTGACGCCGATCCGGATCGGGGTGCCCGCGTCGGAGGCGGCCCGCGCGATCTCCTTGACCTTGTCGTCGAACTGCCGGATGTTGCCCGGGTTGACGCGCACGGCGGCGCAGCCGGCGTCGATCGCGGCGAACACGTACTTCGGCTGGAAGTGGATGTCGGCGATGACCGGGATCTGCGACTTCTTGGCGATCACCGGCAGCGCCTCGGCGTCGTCCTGCGAGGGGCAGGCGACGCGGACGATCTGGCAGCCGGAGGCCGTCAGCTCGGCGATCTGCTGGAGGGTGGCGCCGATGTCGGCGGTCACGGTGGTGGTCATGGACTGCACGGAGACGGGCGCGTCGCCGCCCACCGCCACGGGTCCGACCTGGATCTTGCGGCTGACCCGCCGGTCGGCGAGCTTGGTCGGGACGGCGGGCATTCCCAGCGAAATCGCAGTCATCTTGCTTGCAACCCCAGAAGATGTGGATCAGGTCCCGGAATAGGCGGGCTCCGGTCATCCGAGATTACGGCACGGTGCCTTCGCTCAGCACATCGCGCCACCTCAATGCGGGCAAAGGGCGGCAGCCGGGCGAAAAGGTTCGCCCGGCTGCCGGAGAGTGTTCCGCCGGTGTTCTCCCGGCCGCGCTCAGGAGATCCTGACCGGGTTGACGAGGTCGGCCACCAGCACCAGCAGGGTGAAGCAGATGAAAACCCCGGCGACCACGTAGGCGACCGGCATGAGCTGGGCCACATCGAACGGACCGGGGTCGGGGCGCCGGAAGATCCGGGCCGCGTTCCGGCGCAGCGACTCCCACAGGGCGCCCGCGATGTGCCCGCCGTCCAGCGGCAGCAGCGGCAGCATGTTGAACAGGAACAGCGACAGGTTGAAGCCCGCGACCAGGATCAGCATGGTCGCCACCCGCTGCTCCGGCGGAATGTCGAGGTTGAAGACCTCGCCGCCGACGCGGGCCGCGCCGACCACGCCCATCGGCGAATCGGGCTCGCGCTCGCCGTCGCCGAAGGCGGCGTCCCAGAGGGCGGGCACCTTGGAGGGGATGTCGACCAGCGACTGGACGCCGGAGCTGATCATGTCGCCCATGCGGTCGACGGACTGGCCGAAGTCCTGCTTCACGACACCGGTGGCGGGGCTGAAGCCGAGGAAGCCCGCCTTCACGTACTCGCCCTCGACGGGGCGGCCGCTGCCGTCGTTCTTGGCGACCTGGTTCTCCACGAGGTCGGCGTGGAGGGTCTTCGTCACACCGTCCCGCTGGACGGTGATCGTGGCGGGGCCGATGGTGTCGCGGATGCGGTCCTGGAGGGTCCCCCAGTCCTCGACCGGCTTCCCGTCGAAGGCGGTGATCCGGTCGCCGGGCCGGAGCCCCGCGGCCTTGGCGGGCGCGGCGGGGTCGCCGTCGGCGCACTTGTCGCGGTTCTCACTCTGCGAGATCACACAGTCCGAGACGGTGGAGACGGTGGTGGTCTGGGTGTTGACGCCGAAGCCCATCAGCACCCCGAGGAAGATCACCACGGCGAGGACCAGGTTCATGAACGGTCCGGCGAACATCACGATGACGCGCTTCCACGGCTTGCGCGTGTAGAACAGCCGCTGCTCGTCGCCCGGCTTCAGCTCCTCGTACGCGGCCGAGCGGGCGTCCTCGATCATGCCGCGCCACGGGGAGGTCGAGCGCTTCTTGATCTTGCCGTCGTCGCCGGGCGGGAACATCCCGATCATGCGGATGTAGCCGCCGAGCGGGACCGCCTTGACGCCGTACTCGGTCTCGCCCCGGTGCCGGGACCAGATGGTGGGGCCGAAGCCCACCATGTACTGCGGTACGCGGATGCCGAACAGCTTGGCGGTCGAGAGGTGGCCCAGTTCGTGCCAGGCGATGGAGAACAGCAGGCCGACGACGAAGACGACTATGCCCAGAACCGTCATCAGTGTCGTCATGCGTGAGCCTCCGCTGTAGCCTTCGCCGCCAGTTCGCGGGCGCGAGCGCGCGCCCAGGTTTCCGCCTCAAGGACGTCGGCCACGGTCAGCCCGGCTCCGCGGGGTGTGCCGTGCTCCGCGACGACCTCGGCGACCGTATCCACAATGCCATTGAAGGGCAGCTTTCCGGCCAGGAACGCATCGACGCACTCCTCGTTGGCGGCGTTGAACACCGCGGGCGCGGTGGAGCCGAGGCCGCCGACGTGCCGGGCGAGGCCGACGGACGGGAAAGCCTCGTCGTCGAGCGGGAAGAACTCCCAGGTCGAGGCCCTGGTCCAATCGCAGCCGGGGGCGGCGTCCGGGACGCGGTCGGGCCAGCCGAGGCCGAGGGCGATCGGCATGCGCATGTCGGGCGGGCTGGCCTGGAGGAGCGTGGAGCCGTCGGTGAACTCGACCATGGAGTGCACGTACGACTGGGGGTGGACGACGACCTCGATGCGGTCGAAGGGGACGTCGTAGAGCAGATGGGCCTCGATGACCTCCAGGCCCTTGTTGACCAGGGTCGCGGAGTTGATCGTGACAACCGGGCCCATGCTCCAGGTGGGATGGGCGAGGGCCTGCTCGGGAGTGACGGCGGCCAGCTCCCGCTTCGTACGGCCGCGGAACGGGCCGCCGGAGGCGGTCACGACGAGCTTGCGGACCTCCTCCCGGCGGCCGCCCATCAGGGCCTGGAAGAGGGCCGAGTGCTCGGAGTCGACCGGCACGATCTGGCCGGGCTTGGCAACCGCCTTGACCAGCGGGCCGCCGACGATCAGGGACTCCTTGTTGGCCAGGATCAGCACCCGACCCGCCTCCAGGGCGGCGAGGGTGGGGGCCAGGCCGATGGAGCCGGTGATGCCGTTGAGGACGGAGTGGCAGTCGGAGGCGGCGAGTTCACTCGCCGCCTCCGGGCCCGCGAGGACCTCCGGCAGCGGCTCCGAGCCGTACTGGCCCGCCAGCGCCTCGCGCAGGGCGGGCACGGCGTCCTCGCGGGAGACGGCGACGGTGCGGACGCCCAGCCGGTGCGCCTGCTCGGCCAGCAGCCCGACGCGGCCACCGGCGGCCGACAGGCCGGTGACGCGGAAGCGGTCGGGGTTGCGGAGCACCACGTCGATCGCCTGCGTGCCGATCGAGCCGGTGGAGCCGAGGATCACGATGTCCCGACGAGCGTCGCGGGCGTCGCCGGTGGCGGGTGCCGGGAATTCGCCTGTGGCGGGTGCCGGGAAACGGAGGTGCGGGTGGGCGAGAGAGTCCGTCATCCCCCCATTGTGGCCGCACCGCCGCCCAACACCGGACCGGTCCCCCAGCCGGGGCACCCGTTCCGGTGTGGGCAGGCGTTCCGCCTCTAGCGGAACGCATGCTCACAACGCGGGGCCGAACCCACGGCCCACAGCCCGGCCGGACGGCCGGTCGTCAGCGGATGGGGCGGTGGGTGTTGGGCTTGGTCGGGGGGCCGGGGGTGGCGTCGGCGATCCAGGGGCCGTCGCCGCTGGGGTCGACGATGCCGTCCTCCAGCCAGGTGTAGGCCCCGCCCAACACGCCGGAGACGACCTTGCGGTCGAGTTCGTCGGTGTTGGTCCACAGCCGCCCGAACAGTTCCTCCACGCGGATGCGCGCCTGCCGGCAGAACGCGTCGGCCAGCTGGTACGCCTCGCGCCCGTGGTCGCCGGTCGAGCGCAACAGTTCGGCCCGTACGCAGGTCGCGCTCATCGCGAACAGCTCCGCGCCGATGTCGACGATCCGGCCGAGGAAGCCCTGCTTGGTCTCCATGCGCCCCTGCCAGCGGGACATGGCGTAGAAGGTCGAGCGGGCGAGCTTGCGGGCGGTGCGCTCGACAAAGCGGAGGTGGGTGGACAGGTCGGGGTGGCCGGTGGGGTGGAACTCGCCGTAACTGCCCGGGAGTTGGCCGGGTCCCGCGACGAGCTTCGGCAGCCAGCGGGCGTAGAACCCGCCCGCCTTGGCGCCGGCGCGCGCCTTGTCCTGGAGGGACTTGTCGGGGTCGATGAGGTCCCCGGCGACCGAGAGGTGCGCGTCGACGGCCTCGCGGGCGATCAGCAGGTGCATGATCTCGGTCGAGCCCTCAAAGATCCGGTTGATCCGCAGATCGCGCAGCAACTGCTCGGCGGGGACGGCGCGTTCGCCGCGGGCGGCGAGCGAGTCGGCGGTCTCGAAGCCGCGCCCGCCGCGGATCTGCACCAGCTCGTCGGCCATCAGGCAGCCCATCTCGGAGCCGTACAGCTTGGCGAGCGCGGCCTCGATGCGGATGTCGTTGCGGTCCTCGTCGGCCATCTGGCTGGCCAGGTCGACGACCGCTTCCAGGGCGAAGGTCGTGGCGGCGATGAAGGCGATCTTCGAGCCGACCGCCTCGTGCCGGGCGATCGGCCGCCCCCACTGCTCGCGGACCCCGGACCACTCGCGGGCGATCTTCAGGCACCACTTGCCCGAGCCGACGCACATCGCGGGCAGCGAGAGGCGGCCGGTGTTGAGGGTGGTCAGGGCGATCTTGAGCCCGGCGCCCTCGGGCCCGATCCGGTTGGCCGCCGGGACCCGTACACGGTGGAAGCGGGTGACGCCGTTCTCCAGGCCGCGCAGGCCCATGAAGGCGTTGCGGTTCTCGACGGTGACCCCGTCGGAGGAGGCCTCGACCACGAACGCGGTGATGCCGCCCTTGTGGCCCTCGGACGCCGGCACGCGGGCCATCACGACCAGCAGGTCGGCGATGACGCCGTTGGTGGTCCACAGCTTGACGCCGTCCAGGACGTACGCGTCGCCGTCCGGCACGGCGGTGGTCGCGAGACGGGCCGGGTCGGAGCCGACATCCGGCTCGGTGAGCAGGAACGCGGAGATGTCCGTACGGGCCAGGCGCGGCAGGAACGCCTCCTTCTGCGCCTGGGTGCCGAACAGCTTCAGCGGCTGGGGCACGCCGATGGACTGGTGGGCGGAGAGCAGGGCGCCGATGGCGGGGCTGGCGGTGCCGGCGAGGGCGAGGGCCTTGTTGTAGTAGACCTGCGTCAGGCCGAGGCCGCCGTACTTCGGGTCGATCTTCATGCCGAGCGCGCCGAGCTCCTTGAGGCCGTTGATCACCTCGTCGGGGATGCGCGCCTCGCGCTCGATCAGGGCGCCGTCGACGCGGGTCTCGCAGAAGTCCCGGAGCTTGGTCAGGAACTCCTCGCCGCGCCGTACGTCCTCGCCGTCCGGCATCGGATGCGGGTGGATCAGGTCGAGCCGGAAGCGGCCCAGGAACAGCTCCTTGGCGAAGCTCGGCTTGCGCCAGTCCTGCTCGCGCGCGGCCTCGGCCACCTGGCGCGCCTCGCGCTCGGAGACGGTGGGCCTAGCTGATGTGGCGGTCATGGAGGAGTCACCTCACCGCGGAGAAGGGGCCGGGCCCAGGAGAGGGCGCCCGGACGTACGCCTTTCAACCGGTCGCTACCAGTCGGTGCTACTCGACCGTATGTACCCGATCCGCGAAGCCTCTACCAGCCTTCGCGCACGAACGTCCGAAGGGGCGCGGTCGGCGTGCGGAATCGGCCAGGGTGCGGTCCGGGGCCGGGAAGCGCCGCGGCGGCCGGGGTGCACACCGCACGGTGCACCCCGGCCGCCGGAGTCGCGGGCCTCGCGGCCCCCTGCTACAGGTCGAGGCCGGTGAGGACCATGACCCGCTCGTAGGTGTAGTCGTCCATCGCGTACCGCACGCCCTCGCGGCCGACGCCGGACTGCTTGGCACCGCCGTACGGCATCTGGTCGGCGCGGTACGAGGGCACGTCGCCGACGATGACGCCGCCGACCTCGAGCGCGCGGTGGGCGCGGAACGCGGTCTGCAGGTCGCGGGTGAACACCCCTGCCTGGAGGCCGTACTTGGAGTCGTTGACCGCCGCGAAGGCCGCCGCCTCGCCGTCCACCTTCTGGAGGGTGAGGACGGGGCCGAAAACCTCCTCGCAGGCGAGCGTGGTCCCGGCCGGAACCTCGGCGAGCACGGTCGGGGCGTACGCGGCGCCCTCCCGCTTGCCGCCCGTCAGCAGCTTGGCCCCTGCCGAGACGGCCTCGTCGACCCAGGACTCGACGCGCTTGGCGGCGTCCTCGCTGACCAGCGGGCCGACATCGGTGGCGTCGTCCGACGGGTCGCCGGTGCCCTGCGCCTCGACGGCCGCGACGATCTTCGGGACCAGGCGGTCGTAGACCGAGGCATCCGCGATGACCCGCTGCACCGAGATGCAGGACTGGCCGCCCTGGTAGTTGGAGAAGGTCGCGATGCGGGTCGCGGCCCAGTCGAGGTCGGCCTCGGAGGAGAAGTCGGGCAGGACGACGGCGGCGCCGTTGCCGCCGAGCTCCAGCGTGCAGTGCTTGCGCGGCACCGACTCCATGATCGCGTAGCCGACCTTGTCGGAGCCGGTGAAGGAGATGACCGGCAGGCGCTCGTCCCGGACGAGGGCGGGCATACGGTCGTTGGGCACCGGCAGGATGCTCCAGGAGCCGGCCGGCAGCTCCGTCTCGGCCAGCAGCTCGCCGAGGAGCAGACCCGAGAGCGGGGTCGCCGGGGCCGGCTTCAGGATGATCGGCGCGCCGACGGCGATGGCCGGAGCAAGCTTGTGCGCGCACAGGTTGAGCGGGAAGTTGAACGGCGCGATGCCGAGGACGGTGCCCTTGG
>NZ_LIQY01000492.1 GCF_001418495.1 Streptomyces pathocidini
TGCTGCTCGCGGGCGAGCCGGGCGTCGGCAAGTCCACGCTCCTGCTGGACGTCGCGGCCAAGGCCTCCTCCGCCGAGGGGCCCACGCTCTATGTGACCGGCGAGGAGTCCGCGAGCCAGGTCCGGCTGCGCGCCGACCGCATCGGCGCGCTCTCCGAGCACCTCTATCTCGCCGCCGAGACCGACCTGTCGGCCGTCCTCGGCCACCTCGACTCGGTCAAGCCCGCGCTGCTCGTCCTCGACTCCGTGCAGACCGTCGCCTCACCGGAGATCGACGGCGCCCCGGGCGGCATGGCCCAGGTGCGGGAAGTGGCCGGAGCGCTCATCCGGGCCTCCAAAGAACGGGGCATGTCCACACTCCTGGTGGGCCACGTCACCAAGGACGGCGCCATCGCGGGACCCCGCCTGCTGGAGCATCTCGTGGACGTCGTCCTGCACTTCGAGGGCGACCGGCACGCGCGCCTGCGCCTGGTGCGCGGCGTGAAGAACCGGTACGGGGCGACGGACGAGGTCGGCTGCTTCGAGCTGCACGACGAGGGCATCACCGGCCTCGCCGATCCCTCGGGCCTGTTTCTGACCCGGCGCGACGAGCCGGTGCCCGGCACCTGCCTGACCGTCACCCTGGAGGGCCGCCGCCCCCTGGTCGCCGAGGTCCAGGCACTGACCGTGGACTCCCAGATCCCCTCCCCGCGCCGCACCACCTCGGGCCTGGAGACCTCCCGCGTCTCGATGATGCTCGCCGTCCTCGAACAGCGCGGGAAGATCTCGCAGCTGGGCAAGCGGGACATCTACAGCGCCACGGTCGGCGGCGTGAAGCTCTCCGAACCGGCCGCCGACCTGGCCGTGGCCCTCGCCCTGGCCAGCGCCGCCAGTGACACCCCGCTGCCGAAGAACCTCGTCGCGATCGGCGAGGTCGGCCTCGCGGGCGAGGTCCGCCGGGTCACCGGCGTGCAGCGCCGCCTCGCGGAGGCGGCGCGGCTCGGCTTCACGCACGCGCTCGTGCCCACGGACCCCGGCAAGGTGCCCGCCGGGATGCGCGTGATAGAGGTTGCGGACATGGGTGACGCGCTGCGCGTACTGCCCCGCCGGAGCCGCCGCGAGGCCCCGCGCGAGGACGCGTTGGAGGGCACCCGGTAGAACGCCTCGGCGTCCGCCCGGCGGGAGCCGCCGGGCGGACGCCCCACATAAGGAGTCCGGCCGCCGGTAGACTTTGCCCTGGTCTCGCCCGTACGTACGCACCCGGGCCCCCAATATCCGCGACCGGAGGAGTGCAGTGGCAGCCAGCGACCGGACGGCAGCTCCCGGGAAGTCCGGGAGTTCCGATGGCCTGATGCGTGCCTCGCTGAGCGCGGTCGCGCCCGGTACGGCCCTTCGCGACGGCCTGGAGCGCGTACTGCGGGGCAACACCGGCGGCCTCATCGTCCTCGGCATGGACAAGACGGTCGAGACGATGTGCACCGGCGGATTCGTCCTCGATGTCGAGTTCAGCGCGACCCGGCTGCGTGAACTGTGCAAGCTGGACGGCGCCCTGATCCTCGACAAGGACATCACCAAGATCGTACGGGCCGGGGTGCAGCTCGTGCCGGACGCGTCGATCCCCACCGAGGAGACCGGCACGCGCCACCGCACCGCCCAGCGCGTCTCCATCCAGGCCGGGTTCCCGGTCGTCTCGGTCAGCCAGTCGATGCGGCTGATCGCGCTGTACGTGGACGGGCAGCGCCGCGTCCTGGAGGACTCCGCGGCGATCCTCTCCCGCGCCAACCAGGCCCTGGCCACCCTGGAGCGCTACAAGCTCCGCCTGGACGAGGTCGCGGGCACGCTCTCGGCCCTGGAGATCGAGGACCTGGTGACGGTCCGCGACGTCTCGGCCGTCGCGCAGCGCCTGGAGATGGTCCGCCGCATCGCCACCGAGATCGCCGAGTACGTGGTCGAACTCGGCACCGACGGGCGGCTTCTTTCCCTCCAGCTGGACGAGTTGATCGCGGGCGTCGAGCCGGAGCGCGAGCTGGTGGTCCGGGACTACGTCCCGGAACCGACCGCGAAGCGCGCCCGCACGGTCCCCGACGCGCTCGCCGAACTCGACTCCCTCACCCACGCTGAGCTCCTCGAACTCCCCACGGTGGCCCGCGCGTTGGGCTACAGCGGCTCCCCCGAGGCCCTGGACTCCGCGGTCTCGCCCCGCGGCTACCGCCTGCTGGCGAAGGTCCCGCGGCTGCCGAACACGGTCATCGAGCGGCTCGTCGAGTACTTCGGCGGCCTCCAGAAGCTGCTCGCCGCGAGCGTGGACGACCTCCAGACCGTGGAGGGTGTCGGCGAGGCGAGGGCCCGCTCCGTCCGCGAGGGCCTCTCCCGCCTCGCGGAGTCCTCGATCCTCGAGCGGTACGTGTAACCGGCGTTACGCGCAACGGCGGGTGCGGGGAGGCGTTACGCACAGCCACCCGCGGCCGGGCGGAACCCGGCCCCACGGGGGGGCAACGCGGGGAGCCTCCGAAAGTCAACGCGGGAATTCGGCCCCACGAGGGACGGCGGCCCGGTCCTCGGGTCCAGTCCTTGTCCAGGCGAAGGGTCTAGTCCTTGGCGAGCGCGAACGAAACCCGCGCCGTCGGCATCCCCTTCGCCTGGACCTCCACCAGGTACGTCCCCGCCTGCGCCGAACCCCCGGACCGCTTGCCGCAGTTGGGCGCGCTCGGGCGCCGGTCCCACTCGACGGTGCGGGAGGCCTCGCCCTTGGCGGGGACCTGGAGCAGCATCGAGCCGCTCTTGGGGCAGTCGTCGGAGGCCCACATCGGATCGTCCTCGGCCGCCGACGTGATGGTCATGACCGCGGCCCGCGGCCCGAAGTCGACCTTGCAGGCCTGGCCGGAGGAGTTCTTCGCGACGAGCTCGAACTTCGGCCGCTCGCCGGGCGCGTAGGAGTTCTTCACGCTGCGCACACTCAACCGGACGGCGTCCGAGGAGCAGTCCGCGAGCGCGGAGCCGGCCGGAACACCCGCGCCACCACTGCCGAAACCGCCGCTGCCGCCGTCCTCACCGGACGCCGGGTCGCCGTCCCCCTTGCCGTCCCCGTCGGCGTCACCGCCCTCGCCTCCGGCGTCGTCCTCGCCGCCGCCGGAACCCCCCGTACCGCCGCTGCCGGAGCCGCCGTCGCCCGACTCCTCGCGCCCGCCCGGGCGTTCACTGATCGCGGGGCCGCTCGAGGAGGGGCCGGGCGTGATGGTCTGCGCGGGACCGTCACCCTTGGCCTGCCCGCTCTTCCCGCCGGAGCCGCCGGAACCGGCGAAGTCGACGGCCCAGAAGGCCAACAGGGCGAGGAGCGCGATCACGGACAGCGCAACCGCCCTCCGACGCCAGTAGATGGAGGAGGGAAGCGGCCCGATCGGATTGCGCAGTGATCCCACGCCGCAACTCTACGAGAGGAGCGGCCCCGTTCAGGCACGTACCCGCCGCCATCCGTCGTATCTTTTCCGGATCATCATCACGGAACGGCCGAAGGCGGTCGGGCGCGCTCCCGTGCCCGACACACACCCCCACCGCGGCAGCGACGCCGTGGCGCCCGGCTTCGTGCCAGGATCGGACGTGCCATGACTACGACGACGACCTCCCGCACCGCCGGCGGCCCCTCGGACGAGGCTCCCGCCGCGCTCCACTCCCCCGTCATCGACTGGTTCCGCACGCACGCCCGCGACCTGCCCTGGCGCCGCCAGGAGGCGGGCCCCTGGGGCGTCATGGTCAGCGAGTTCATGCTGCAGCAGACCCCGGTGAGCCGCGTGCTTCCGGTGTACGAGCAGTGGCTGGCGCGCTGGCCCCGGCCCGCCGACCTCGCCGCCGAGCCGCCGGGCGAGGCGGTCCGCGCCTGGGGCCGGCTCGGCTATCCGCGCCGCGCGCTGCGGCTGCACGCAGCCGCGTCCGCCATAGCGGAGCGCCACGGCGGTGACGTGCCGCAGGACCACGCCAAGCTCCTCGCCCTGCCCGGTGTCGGCGAGTACACGGCGGCGGCCGTCGCCTCCTTCGCGTACGGCCAGCGCCACCCCGTACTCGACACCAACGTCCGGCGGGTCTTCGGCCGTGCGGTCACCGGTGTCCAGTACCCGCCGACCGCCACGACCGCCGCCGAGCGGCGCCTCGCGCGCGAGCTGCTGCCGGACGACGACCCGACGGCGGCCGCGTGGGCGGCGGCCACGATGGAGCTGGGCGCGCTGGTGTGCACGGCGCGCACGCCGGACTGCCACCGCTGCCCGATCGCGACCCAGTGCGCCTGGCGCCTCGCGGGCTCCCCCGCGCACACCGGCCCGCCCCGGCGCGGCCAGACGTACGCGGGAACGGACCGGCAGGTGCGCGGCAAGCTGCTGGCGGTGCTGCGCGAGGCGGTCACGCCGGTGGAGCAGGCGGCGCTGGACGTGGTGTGGGACGAACCGGTCCAGCGCGCCCGCGCGCTGGACGGGCTGGTCTCGGACGGCCTGGTGGAGCCGCTGACGAACGGCACGTACCGCCTGCCCCTCACCTGACATCCCCTCCCCGCTCCGTCACGGCCGAAGTGGCCGAAAGCCACTGATACAGCACTCAACTACCACCGTAATGTCCAGTTTTGCTCACCCGTACCACCAGTAACTCGACAGCTGTTACACAACCTATGGACAGCCGTGCGGAGCCCGAAGGGCGGAGCGGACGGCTCCGTTACAGCGCCTCCGTAGCTTCTTCCGTGTGCCGGGAACACCGGCGAAACCACGGGGCGGAAGAAAGCGGAACGGAGGCGGTCGAGATGGCGAGCAGCGAGGTCGGCGAGGTCCTGGAGTTCGAGGAGTACGTCAGGACCCGGCAGGAGGCACTGCTGCGGAGCGCCCGGCGGCTGGTTCCGGACCCGGTCGACGCACAGGACCTGCTCCAGACCGCCCTGGCCCGTACCTACGGCCGCTGGGACGGGATAGCGGACAAGTCCCTCGCGGACGCCTACCTCCGCCGGGTCATGATCAACACCCGTACCGAGTGGTGGCGCGCCCGCAAGCTGGACGAGGTCCCCACCGAGCAGCTGCCGGACGCCAGTGTGGACGACGGCAGCGAGCAGCGCGCCGACCGCGCCCTGCTGATCGACCTCCTCTCCACGCTGGCCCCCAAGCAGCGCAGCGTGGTCGTCCTGCGACACTGGGAGCAGATGAGCACCGAGGAGACGGCGGCCGCCCTGGGGATGTCGACCGGCACCGTCAAGAGCACCCTGCACCGGGCGCTGGCCCGACTGCGCCAGGAGCTCGAGACTCGCGAGCAGGACGGCCGCGAGCCGGCGGGGCACGGATCCGTAAGGGCCGTACGGGGCGCCCGTGGGCCGGAGCGGTACGAGCGGGGGCAGCGGTGCGCGGCCTGAGGGCTGACTTGGATCCTTGCAGTAGGACCACGGCGATCACCGGAATCGCCAAGACCGTCACGGCGGCCGCCCTCGCGGCCGCCGTCGGCCTGTTTGTCTCCGGCTGCACGGCGGGCGCCGAGGGCGTGCGCATGGAAGGGCCCGCGCCCTCCAAGCCGCCGACGCCCTCTTCTTCGCTCCCGTCCTCGGCGCCCGCGGTCACCAAGGTCGACGCGGTCCAGCTGCTGAAGACGGACCCCAAGGTCAGCGCCGAGATCCGCAAGGACCTCAAGCCCTGCGTCGCCGATGAGTACCCGGTCGACGTCAGCTACGGCCGGGTGACCGGGAGCAGCGGGCCCGATGTCGTAGTCAACGTCCTGACCTGCGGAGACGCCATCGGAATCGGCACGTATGTCTACCGCGAGGCCGCCGCAGGCAAGAAGTACGAGAATGTCTTCGTGAACGAGCAGCCGCCCGTGTACGGCGAGATCTCCCGGGGCGACCTGGAGGTCACCCGCCAGGTCTACGGCCCCGGCGACCCGGTGAGCTTCCCCTCGGGCGAGGACGTCGTCACCTACCGCTGGAGCGGCGGCAGGTTCGTGGAGTCCGCGCGGACGCACAACGAGTACAGCAAGTCGGTCACCGGAGACAGTCCGTCCGCGGCGCCGAAGGGGGGCTGAGAGCAGCTCATGGGCGACACACACGTGCTCTTCGTGGAGGACGACGACGTCATTCGTGAGGCGACCCAACTCGCCCTGGAGCGGGACGGTTTCGTGGTCACCGCGGTGCCGGACGGCCTGGAGGGCCTGGAGCGGTTCCGCGCCGAGCAGCCGGACGTCGCGCTGCTCGACGTCATGGTTCCGGGCCTGGACGGGGTGAGCCTGTGCCGCCGGATCCGCGACGAGTCGACCATTCCCGTGATCATGCTCTCGGCGCGCGCCGACTCCATCGACGTCGTCCTGGGCCTGGAGGCGGGCGCCGACGACTACGTCACCAAGCCCTTCGACGGCGCCGTGCTGATGGCCCGTATCCGCGCCGTGCTGCGCCGGTTCGGCAACGCCAACGGCGCGAACGGCGCCTTTCCCGGCGGCCCGGAGAGCAGCGGGCACGGCGAGAGCGAGCCGCTGCGCTTCGGCGACCTGGAGGTCGACACCGAGGGCATGGAGGTGCGCAAGGCGGGCGAGCCGGTCGCGCTGACCCCGACCGAGATGCGGCTACTGCTGGAGTTCTCGGCCGCGCCGGGCACCGTCCTCTCCCGCGACCGGCTTCTGGAGCGGGTCTGGGACTACGGCTGGGGCGGCGACACCCGCGTCGTCGACGTCCATGTGCAGCGGCTGCGGGCGAAGATCGGCCAGGACCGGATCGAGACGGTCCGCGGCTTCGGCTACAAGCTCAAGGGCTGATTCCCCTTGCGGAAACTCTCGCTGCGCACCGGCATCCGGTGGAAGCTCTCCATCGCCATCGCCGCCGTGAGCACGCTGGTCGCGCTCGTACTCAGCCTGGTCGTGCACAACGCGGCGCGCGTCTCGATGCTCGACAGCAGCCGCGACGTGCAGGACGAGCGGATCAAGTACGCCCAGCGGATCTACGAGTCCACCGGGCGGCCGCCGTTCGACTCCAAAATCGACGACCCGGCGCTGCCGGACCCGCTCAGGGACGCCGTGATGACGGGCCAGCGCGCCACCTACCTCCAGGACAACCGCGACGGCGCGCCGGAGGTCTGGGCCGCGACCCCGGTGGCGAACGGCAAGGTGCTGTCGATCCACTCGCGCTTCGAGGACCGGTACGCCGTGCTCACCGACCTCGACCGCACCCTGCTCATCGGCTCGGCCTCGGTCGTGGTCGGCGGCTGCGCGCTCGGCGTGCTCATCGGCGTGCAGCTCTCGCGGCGGCTGCGGAAGGCGGCCACCGCCGCCATGAAGATCACCGAGGGCGATCCGGGCGTCCGCGTGCGGGACGCGATCGGCGGCCGCGTACGCGACGAGACCGACGATCTGGCGCGCGCCGTGGACGGCATGGCCGACGCCCTCCAGCAGCGCCTGGAGGCCGAGCGGCGGGTGACCGCGGACATCGCGCACGAGCTGCGCACGCCGGTGACCGGCCTGCTCACGGCCGCGGAACTGCTCCCTCCGGGCCGCCCGACCGAGCTCGTACGAGACCGGGCGCAGGCTATGCGCACCCTCGTCGAGGACGTGCTGGAGGTGGCGCGGCTGGACAGCGCGGCCGAGCGGGCCGAACTGCAGGAGATCGCGCTCGGCGAGTTCGTGGAGCGGCGGGTGCGGGTCCTGGCCCCGGCCGCAGGGGTGCGGATCCTGCGGGACGCGCAGGTGCACACCGATCCGCGGCGCCTGGAGCGCATCCTGGGCAACCTGCTCGGCAACGCCGCCCGATACGGCAAGCCGCCGATCCAGGTCACGGTGGACGGACAGGTGATCCGGATCCGCGACCACGGGCCGGGCTTCCCGCCCTCGCTGCTGGAGGACGGGCCGAGCCGGTTCAGGACCGGCAGCGACGACCGGTCGGGCAACGGCCACGGCCTGGGGCTGACGATCGCCTCCGGCCAAGCCCGCGTACTCGGTGCCCGGCTGACCTTCCGGAACGCCGAGCCGCGGGACGAGAACGACGGAGGCGCCGTCGCCGTGCTGTGGCTGCCGGAGTCCGCCCCGACGGACACCGGCAGCATCCCGATCATCACCCTCCCCGAATAAGGCCTCTATAAAGGCCCGGACAAAGGCCCGGGCGAGACCCTTCACCGAGGTCCGTAAGGAAGCGGTCCCTAACATGCCCAGTCCTTGTCGAAGTCGAGCTCCTCACGGGGCTGGTTGAAGGAGAACCAGTTACCGGAGTCGTCGCGGAAGATCGCCTCGGTGCCGTACGGGCGCTCCTGCGGCTCCTGGAGGAACTCCACACCGCGGGCCTTGAGCTTCTCGTAGTCCCCGTGCACATCGTCGGTGACCAGCACACCCCCGCTCAGGACCCCCTTGGCGACCAGCTTCCTGACCGCCGCCGCGGACTCCGGGTCGAGCCCCGGGTGCTCCGGCACCATCAGCGTGAGCTGGACGTCGGGCTGGTCCTTGGCGCCGACCGTGAGCCAGCGCATACCGCCCTCGCCCATGGTCATGTCGGTGCGGACCTCCAGGCCCAGCTTCTCGGTGTAGAACTCCTTCGCCCGGTCCTGGTCGAGAACCCAGATGGTGGCGATGGCGAATCCCTTGATCATGGCCTGCTCCACGTCATACGTCGGTCCCTGAGGGCTTTCCAGCCACCGTAGGCAGGGCGGGTCTCAGGGGGCTTCTTCAGAATTGCGGTCCTCGGCGGAGTTCTCGGCCCGGCCCCGGGCGCGGCTCTCCGGGGGCGTGCCGCCGGGCGGTCCCGCGGGGGCGGGTCCGTCGG
>NZ_LIQY01000493.1 GCF_001418495.1 Streptomyces pathocidini
CCCCACCCTCCCGCACGCCCGCGTCACAGCACCGTAAGACGGCAACACCCGTAGGTGTTCCAGGCCGCACCGCGTAGCGTCGTCGGCATGAAGCGGTTGCGGGAACCGGAGCGGCGGATCGGCGACGAGCGGATCGCCGATCTGCCGCTGTGGCTCACGATCACCGGGCCCGTATTCGTCTGACCTGAGTGAAGATCGCCGCGGTACCGCTGCTCGGCCTGGCGGTGGCGGTGGGCCGCCGCCACCCGGTGGCTGCTGCCACCGTCCCCGTGGCCCTGAACCTTGCGGCGGCCCCGGAGATGTTCACCGGCAACTTCATGATCGCCCAGATCCTGCTGGTGTTCCTCCTCGGCCGCCGCACCGCCGGGTTGTGCACCGGGCTGCTGTACCTCGGCGCGGTGTGCGCGGTGGGGCTGGTGCCGGTGGGCCTGCTCGTCGACGACCCTGGTTCGGTGTCGTCGGCACCGTACTGCTGCTCATCCTGCTGCCGTGGCTGGCCGGACGGGTACGCCCGCCAGCCCGACGAACTCGTCCGCACCACAAGGACAGGGTGTACCTCGGCGACTGACGGGACCGCACCGGGTCTCGTAACGGGTCCGGGCCGGGTCCCGTCACGGAACCTGGCCGGGCCCGGGCCCCGGGCGTTCCCCGTCGCGTCTGCTCGCCCCTCACCCGCATGCGCGAGGAACACCCGCCCCGATGTAGCCGTAGGTAGCCGCTCACTTACGCTTGGTGCGTGCGTAGCGTGGTGTGCGGCGATGGAGCGAAGGTGCGCCCTGTCCGGGCGTTGCTGGCGCTCGGTCTGGTGCTGCTCGTCGGGGCTCACCTGGTGGGTGCCCTGCACGGTCCGGGTTTCACCGGAGCGCACCCGCGTACAGCCCTCCCGGCCGTCTGCGGCGGGCAGGCCGCCGACCCGACGGAGCCCGCTCCCGGCGATGAGCGCGGGCCCGGACCCCAGCGTGATCATGCGGACGGCCATGACGTGCCGCATGCGGTGGACCGGCTGCGCGGTCCGGCGGGAGCCCCGGTCAGCAGCCCCGACAACGCGGTGGCGCTGCCCTTCGCACCCACCGCACCCGCCGCACCGGCGGACCGCCCCGACCGGCCGCGGGGCGCTCCCTCCCGCACGGCCGGTCGGGCCTCTCTGGCTCTGCATTGCGTCTGGCGGCAGTGAGCCGCGCCCACATGCCTGCCTCCGCCACGGCGGCGGGCATGTCCGCGCGTCCATGACCCGCCATCACGCGCCCCCGGATGCGGGGGTGTCAAGGAGCCATGCCCCGATGAACATCTCGCTGCTCGAACCCGCCCGCGGCGGGGTGCCCGGCCTTGCCTCGACGGTCGCCCGGCATCCCGCCCAACTCGTCGGCAACACCCCCGTACTGCGGCTGGAGGAGCCGTTCGCCCCGGCCGGCCGGGGATTC
>NZ_LIQY01000494.1 GCF_001418495.1 Streptomyces pathocidini
GGGGGGGGGCGGCTGCGCGGCAGGTAAGGGGGCGGCCAGGGGGCCGCGGGGCCCTGGTAGTTCTGATCGGCCGCGGCGTGGAGGGTCCAGTGGGGGTCGTAGAGGTGGGGGCGGGCCAGCGCGCAGAGGTCCGCGCGGCCCGCGAGGATCAGGGAGTTCACGTCGTCCCAGGACGAGATCGCGCCCACCGCGATCACCGGCACGCCGAGCGTGTTGCGGATCCGGTCCGCGTAGGGGGTTTGGTACGAGCGGCCGTAGTCAGGGCGTTCGTCCGGGACGACCTGGCCCGTCGACACGTCGATGGCGTCCGCGCCGTGTGCCGTGAACGCGCGGGCGATCGCCACCGCGTCCGCCACCTCCGTACCCCCCTCCGCCCAGTCCGTGGCCGAGATCCGGACCGTCATGGGGCGGTCGTCCGGCCACACCGACCGCACCGCGTCGAAGACTTCGAGCGGATAGCGCAGGCGCGCGTCCAGCTCGCCGCCGTACGCGTCGGTGCGGTGGTTGGTGAGCGGGGACAGGAACCCGGAGAGGAGGTAGCCGTGGGCGCAGTGCAGTTCGAGGAGGTCGAAGCCCGCGTGGGCGGCGCGGCGGGCCGCGGCCGTGAACTGCCGCCGGATCTCGGCCAGTCCGGCCGCGTCGAGCGCGTGCGGCACCTGGCTCACCCCCGGGTGGTACGGCAGCGGTGAGGCCGCCGAGACCTGCCAGTTGCCGTACGGCAGCGGCTGGTCGATGCCCTCCCACATCAGGCGGGTGGAGCCCTTGCGCCCGGAGTGCCCGAGCTGCACCCCGATCGCCGTCCCGGGTGAGCTGGTGTGGACGAACTCCGTGATCCGCCGCCACGCGCCCTCGTGCTCCGGCGCGTACAACCCGGTGCATCCCGGCGTGATGCGCCCCTCCGGGCTCACGCACACCATCTCGGTCATGACCAGCCCCGCCCCGCCGAGAGCCCGCGCCCCGAGGTGGACCAGGTGGAAGTCGCCGGGCGTGCCGTCCTCGGCGGAGTAGAGGTCCATCGGGGAGACGACGACGCGGTTGCGCAGGGTCAGCCCGCGCAGCCGGAACGGCGTGAACATCGGCGGCGTACCGTCCTCCCGGCCCGCCTCGCGCTCCACGGCGGTGACGAAGGCGGGGTCGCGCAGCCGCAGGTTGTCGTGGGTGATGCGGCGGCTGCGGGTGAGGAGGTTGAACGCGAACTGCCGCGGCGGCTGGTCCAGATACGTCCCCAGCTCCTCGAACCACGTCAGGCTCGCCCTGGCCGCGCGCTGCACCGAGGCGATGACGGGCCGGCGCTCGGTCTCGTACGCGGTGAGGGCGGCGGGCAGGTCGGGCTGCTCGCGCAGGGCGGCGGCCAGGGCGAGGGCGTCCTCGACGGCGAGCTTGGTGCCGGAGCCGATGGAGAAGTGCGCGGTGTGGGCGGCGTCGCCGAGCAGCACGGTGTTGCCGTGCGACCAGCGGTCGTTGACGACCGTGCGGAAGGTGGTCCAGAGGGAGTTGTTGCCGCGGAGCGGGCGGCCGCCGAGCGCTTCGGCGAAGATCTTCGCGCAGCGTTCGGTGGACTCGTACGGGTCCAGGCGGTCGAACCCGGCCGCCCGCCACACCTCCTCGCGCATCTCGACGATCACGGTGCTGGCGTCGGCCGCGAAGGGATAGCCGTGGAGTTGCATGGCGCCGTGCCCGGTCTCGGCGATCTCGAAGCGGAAGGCGTCGAAGGCGAAGTCGGCGGCGAGCCAGATGTAGCGGCAGCGGTGGGAGGTGACCTGGGGCCGGAAGGCGGCACGGTGCGCCTCGCGGGTCGCGCTGTGTACGCCGTCGGCGGCGACCACCAGGTCGTACGCGGCGGCCAGTTCGGCCGCGGACGGCGCCTCCGCGCGGAAGCGCAGCTCCACGCCGAGCGCGCGGCAGCGCTCGTGGAGGACCGCCAGCAGCCGGCGGCGGCCGAGCGCGGCGAAGCCGTGTCCGCCGGAGGTGAGCCGGCGTCCGCGGTGCACGACGTCGATGGCGTCCCACCGTACGAACTCGGCCTGGAGCGCCCGGTGGACCGCCGGGTCGGCGTGCTCGATGCCACCCAGCGTCTCGTCGGAGAGTACGACGCCGAATCCGAAGGTGTCGTCGGGGGCGTTGCGCTCCCAGACGGTGATCTCGCGGGCCGGGTCGAGGCGCTTGAGCAGCGCGGCCGCGTACAGCCCTCCGGGCCCGCCGCCGATGACGGCGACCCGCAGCGGCACCACGGCTACCTCCCCTTCCACTGCGGCGCCCGCCGCTCGCTGAACGCGGCGTGGAACTCGGCGTAGTCGGCGCTGTTCATCAGCAACGCCTGTGTGGCGGCGTCCAGTTCGACGGCGGCGGCCAGCGGCATGTCGAGCTCCGCGGTGAGCAGGGCCTTGGTCTGGGCGTGGGCCAGCGCGGGCCCGTCGGCCAGCCGCCGGGCGAGCGCCGCGGCCTCCGCCCCGGCCCGCCCCTCCGCCGCCAACACGCTGATGAGCCCGATGCGTTCGGCTTCGGCGGCCCGGACCTGCTCGCCGAGCATCAGCAGCCGGGTAGCGTGCCCGAGGCCGACCACACGCGGCAGCAGATAGGCCGCGCCCATGTCGCCGCCGGACAGCCCGACGCGGGTGAAGAGGAACGCGAAGCGGGCGGTGGGGTCGGCGACCCGGAAGTCGGCGGCCAGCGCGAGGACGGCGCCCGCGCCCGCGGCCACCCCGTGCACCGCGGCCACCACCGGGAACGGGCACTCGCGCAGGGCCCGTACGACCTGCCCGGTCATCCGGTTGAAGTCGAGCAGCTGCCCGGTCTCCATGGCCAGCGTGGCACCGATGATCTCGTCGACGTCCCCGCCGGAGCAGAAGCCGCGGCCCTCCCCGCCGAGCACCAGCGCCCGCACGGAACCGTCCCGGGCGAGCTCCGCGGTGAGGTCGCGGAGGTCGGCGTAGGCGCCGAAGGTCAGGGCGTTGAGCTTCTCGGGGCGGGCGAGGGTGACGGTGGCGACCCCGTCGTCGCGGGTGAGGCGGAGGTGCCGCCACTCCTCGGTCGTCCGGGCGGAACCGGTGAACGGGCTCATGGCGTACGGCCTCCTTCAGCCGGAGGGCTGGTGCCTGCCCGCCGAAGTTATCACCGAGTTGTGACTGCCGTCACGAGTGCGCGATACGGGTTTCCGGTCGTGCACACGACCTTGCGCAGGCCACCGGTTCACTTGTGCAGGTCGGCGGCACAAGAGGAGAAAGCCCTGTTCCGATCGGGACTTCGGTCCTGCCCGGAGTGACAGGGGACCCTGGGGAGGGCACGGACCCGCACCTACGGTTGAAGCGGAAACGAACCCTTTTGGAACGGATCCCTGTGCCCCTCACCCGCGCGTCCGCCACCTGGCGGGCCGCCCTCCCGCACACGGCGGCCGCCGTGCCGATCGCCCGCGCCCTGATCCGCAACGCGCTGGCCGAGCTCGAGCGGCCCGTCGACTGCGACACCGCGGAGCTGCTGACGGCCGAACTGGTGGCCAACGCCGTCGAACACACGGCGGGCACCGGCCCCATAGAGCTGGTCGTGGAACTGCTGGGCGGCCAGTGCCAGGTCGAGGTGCACGACCGCGACCCGGCGCTGCCCGCCGACATGGCCCACGCGGAGTCCAACCCGTACGACCTGGACGAGCGCGGCCGCGGGCTGCTGCTCATCCGCACGCTCTCCTCGGCCTCCGGCTACCGCACCACCCCGCACGGCAAGGCCGTGTGGTTCACGCTGCCGTCGATCCCGCCCCAGCCCCGGCGAGGGTAGCCACCAGCACGGCCTTGATCGTGTGCATCCGGTTCTCGGCCTCGTCGAAGACCACCGAGTGCTCGGACTCGAAGACCTCGTCGGTGACCTCCAGCGAGGTCAGCCCGTGCCGCTCGTGGATCTCGCGGGCCACCTCGGTGCCCAGGTCGTGGAAGGCCGGCAGGCAGTGCAGGAACTTCACGTCCGGGCGGCCGGTCGCCCGCAGCACATCCATCGTCACCGCGTACGGCCTGAGCAGCTCGATCCGCTCGTCCCAGGCCTCCTGGGGCTCGCCCATCGACACCCACACGTCGGTGGCGACGAAGTCCGCGCCCCGTACGCCCTCGGAGACGTCCTCGGTGAGGGTCACGCGCGCGCCGCTGACGGCGGCCAGCTCCTGGGCGCGGGCCACGATCGCGTCGGCGGGCCAGAGCGCCTTGGGGGCCACGATCCGTACGTCCATGCCGAGCAGGGCGCCGGTGACGAGGTAGGAGTTGCCCATGTTGTAGCGGGCGTCGCCGAGGTAGGCGAGGGCGACCGACTCCAGCGGCCGGTCGGTGTGCTCGGTGATCGTCAGCACGTCGGCGAGGGTCTGGGTCGGGTGCCAGGCGTCGGTCAGCCCGTTGTAGACCGGAACGCCGGCGTTCGCGGCCAGCTCCTCCACGGTGTCCTGGCTGTGACCCCGGAACTGGATCGCGTCGAAGAGCCGGCCGAGCACGCGCGCGGTGTCCCGGGCCGACTCCTTCTTCCCGATGTGGGTGCCGGAGGGGTCGAGGTACGTGGTCGAGGCGCCCTGGTCGGCCGCCGCGACCTCGAAGGAGCAGCGGGTCCGGGTCGAGTTCTTCTCGAAGACCAGCGCGATATTCCTGCCCCGCAGCCGCCGCACCTCCTGCCCTCTGCGCTTGGCGGCCTTCAGCTCGGCGGCGAGACCGACGAGGTGGCGGAACTCCTCGGCGGTGAGGTCCACCTCCTTGAGGAAGTGGCGGCCGGTGAGGTCTGTCGCCATCAGGGGGCTCCTCGGTCACGACGACGGGTGGGTGACTGCTGGAAGTGTATACATGCAGCCGCATCCCTATACAGGGGGGTGGTGCGGGGACTTCTGG
>NZ_LIQY01000495.1 GCF_001418495.1 Streptomyces pathocidini
GCGTGCCGGGACCCGACACGGTCGTGCGGATCGTGGACGACCAGGGCCGGGACCTGCCGTTCGGCGAGTACGGCGAGATCGCGGTGCGCGGCCCGATGGTCGTCCCCGGCTACTGGCGCCTGCCGGAGGCGAGCGCGGCCACCCTCCCGGACGGCGAACTGCGCACCGGGGACATCGGGTTCATGGACGCGGACGGCTGGCTCTACGTCGTCGACCGCAAGAAGGACATGATCAACGCCTCCGGGTTCAAGGTGTGGCCGCGCGAGGTCGAGGACGTGCTGTACGGGCACCCGGCGGTGCGCGAGGCGGCGGTCGTGGGGGTGCCGGACGAGTACCGCGGGGAGACGGTGAAGGCGTACGTCAGCCTGCGGCCCGGTGCGTCCGTGGCGCCCGCCGAGCTGTCGGCGTACTGCGCCGAGCGGCTGGCCGCGTACAAGTACCCGCGCGAGGTGGTGGTGCTGCCCGAGCTGCCGAAGACCACGAGTGGGAAGATCCTCCGGCGGGAACTGCGTTCCCGCACCTGAGGGACCTGAGGACCCGACGGGCGTGAGGGGCCTGAAGCTCCCCAGGAACCCGAGGTTCCCCAGGAACCTGGGACACCCGATGCACCCGGGCATCCCGACACCGAGGCGGCGACGCGAAAGGCAGGTGGCGGCCACCATGGCCAGAACGACGGACGGAGACAGCGGCACCACCCCCGTCCCGCAGCGGCTCCTGGCCGCCGCCACCCGCCTCTTCGCGGACCGCGGCTACGACAGGACGTCCGTCCAGGACATCGTCGAAGCCGCCGGGGTCACCAAGGGCGCCCTGTACCACTACTTCGGCTCCAAGGACGACCTGCTGCACGAGATCTACGGTCGTGTGCTGCGGCTCCAGCAGGAGCGGCTGGACGCGTTCGCGGACGCGGACGCGCCCGTCGAGCAGCGGCTGCGCGACGCGGCGGCGGACGTCGTGGTGACCACGATCGCCAACCTCGACGACGCGGCGATCTTCTTCCGCTCGATGCACCAGCTGAGCCCGGAGAAGCTCAAGCAGGTCCGGGCCGAGCGCCGCCGCTACCACGAGCGCTTCCGCGCGCTCGTCGAGGAGGGCCAGGCCGCGGGCGTCTTCTCCACGGCCACCCCCGCCGATCTGGTCGTCGACTACCACTTCGGCTCGGTCCACCACCTGTCGACGTGGTACCGCCCGGACGGGTCCATGACCCCCCAACAGGTGGCCGACCACCTGGCGGACCTCCTGCTGCGAGCCCTGCGGCCGTAAGGGCAGGCGTTACGCGCACGGCGGCCGTAGCCGACCGGTCCTCGCCCCGGGGCGATTCCGCCGGACCCACGCCGCCGTTGGCGCCGCGCACCCGCCGCCGCTTTTGCCGAGGCCCCCCGCCACAGTGGCGGGGGGCCTTGAGCGCACCAGCGCGATCGCTCGCGACTTCGTCGCGGGTCGGCCCGGCGGCCTAGCCGAACCTCTTCAACTCCCGTCGTGCGAGCGACCGCTGGTGCACCTCGTCCGGCCCGTCCGCCAGCTGGAGCGTGCGCGCCCCCGCCCACAGCTCCGCCAGCGGGAAGTCCTGGCTGACCCCGCCCGCGCCGTGCAGCTGGATCGCCCGGTCCAGGATGGAGACCACCGTACGCGGCGTCGCGATCTTGATGGCCTGGATCTCGGTGTGCGCGCCCCGGTTGCCGACCGTGTCCATCAGCCAGGCCGTCTTCAGTACCAGCAGCCGCAGCTGCTCCACCGCCACCCGCGCGTCCGCGATCCACTCCTCGACCTGCCCCTGCGCGGCCAGCGGCTTGCCGAAGGCCGTACGGGACACCGCTCGCCGGCACATCAGCTCGATTGCCCGCTCCGCCATGCCGATCAGCCGCATGCAGTGGTGGATGCGGCCGGGCCCCAGCCGCGCCTGGGCGATGGCGAAGCCGCCGCCCTCCTCGCCGATCAGGTTCGCCACCGGCACCCGCACCCGGTCGAAGACGACCTCCGCGTGCCCGCCGTGGTAGTGGTCCTCGTAGCCGAACACCCGCATCGCACGCCGGACTTCGACCCCCGGCGTGTCACGCGGTACGAGCACCATCGACTGCTGGCGGCGGCGGTCCGCGCCGTCGGGGTCGGTCTTGCCCATGACGATGAAGATCCGGCAGTCGGGGTTCATCGCCCCGGAGATGTACCACTTGCGCCCGGTGATGACGTACGCGTCGCCGTCCCGCTCGATCCGCGTCTCGATGTTGGTGGCGTCCGAGGACGCCACCTCCGGCTCGGTCATCGCGAACGCCGAGCGGATCTCCCCGGCGAGCAGCGGTTCGAGCCACTGCTTGCGCTGCTGCTCGCTGCCGAACTGGGCGAGCACCTCCATGTTGCCGGTGTCCGGGGCCGCGCAGTTCAGCGCGGTCGGCGCCAACTGCGGGCTGCGGCCGGTGATCTCGGCCAGCGGGGCGTACTGCAGGTTCGTCAGCCCCGCCCCGTACTCCGCATCAGGCAAGAACAGGTTCCACAGCCCCTGTCGCCGCGCTTCCGCCTTCAGCTCCTCCACCACCGGCGGGACGAGCCAGGGAGAGCCGAGCCGTGCGCGCTGCTCCTCGGCGGTCCGTTCCGCGGGGTGGACGTACTCGTCCATGAAGGCGAGGAGCCTGCCGCGCAGCTCCTCGGTGCGGGCATCGAATGCGAAGTCCATGGGTGCTCAGCCCTTCCGGAGGGTGGTGAGGCCGTTGTGGATGAAGACCGGCACGAGCGCGCCGATGCGGTCGAACCCCGCGCCGACGGTCTGCCCGAGCGTGTAGCGGTAGTGGATGCCCTCGAGGATCACGGCGAGCTTGAACCAGGCGAAGGCGGTGTACCAGGAGATGGCCGAGACATCGCGCCCCGACCCCGCCGCGTACCGCTCGATCAGTTCGGCCGGGGACGGGTGCCCGGGCGCGCCCGCCGTCGTGCTGACCGGTGACTCCGGTACGTCCAGCCGCTCGCTGTACATCGCCAGCAGACCGAGGTCGGTCAGCGGGTCGCCGAGGGTGGACATCTCCCAGTCGAGGACCGCGCCGATGCGGTCGTCGGGGCCGAGGAGGACGTTGTCGAGCCGGTAGTCGCCGTGGACGACCGTGGGCGCGGGGGAGCGGGGCAGGTTCCGGCCGAGCGCGGCGTGCAGCTCGTCGATGCCGGGCAGTTCGCGGTTGCGGGAGGCGTCCAGCTGCTTGCCCCAGCGCCGCAGCTGCCGGTCGAGGAACCCTTCGGGCCGCCCGAAGTCCCCGAGCCCCACCGACTCCTGCTCCACGGCGTGGAGTTGGACGAGCGTGTCGACCAGGCCGAGGACGGCCGCACGGGTGCGCTCGGGCCCGAGGGGCCGCAACTGCTCCGCGGTCCGGTACGGGGTCCCGGCCACGAACTCCATGACGTAGAAGGGCGATCCGATGACGGAGTCGTCCTCGCAGAGCAGCAGCGGCTCGGGCACCGGCACCGCGGTCGGGTGCAGCGCGCTGATCACCCGGTGCTCGCGGCCCATGTCGTGCGCGGTCGCCAGCACGTGCCCCAGCGGCGGTCTGCGGACGACCCAGCGGCCGGTGCCGTCGGTGACCGCGTACGTGAGGTTGGACCGGCCGCCCTGGACCAGCTCGGCGGACAACTCCCCGCCCACCAGCCCGGGCCGCTCGCGCTCGAGGTGCGCGCGCAGCCGGTCGAGGTCGAGTCCCGGGGGCTGGTCGTGGGTCATGTGGGGCACGCTCCTCTACGGCGGCGGTCGGCGGACGGGCAACATCATGCCGACCAGTCGGTATGGAGTCCAGTGCCCCTTGCGGGGGAACTGCCGCTCGGTGCGGCTCTGTCGGGGTCCGGCCCCGGCCCGCGTTCCGGCCCGGAGTCCCGGGGGCCCGTCCGCAGCCACGCCTGCAGTCGGGAGCGGGCCACACCCTGCAGTCGGGAGCGGGCCACGCCTGCGGTCAGGAGGGAAGGGCCGCGAACGCCAGGTCCGTGGTCTCCTCGGGCGTACCCTCGATCGGCACCGTGGCCCCGTTCTCGTCCGCCCCCAGCGGCTCCAGGTCCTCGAACTGAGAGCGCAGCAGCCGGGCGGGCATGAAGTGCCCCCTGCGGTCCGCGAGGCGGTGGGCGATGAGCTCGAACGTGCCGTTGAGGTGCACGAAGAAGACCTCGGGCGCGGCCTGCCTGAGCCGGTCCCGGTACCGGCGCTTGAGCGCGGAGCAGCTCACGACCCCGCCGGATCCGTGGTCCGCGAGCCAGGCGCCGATCGCGTCGAGCCAGGGGCGGCGGTCGCGGTCGTCCAGCGGGGTGCCGGCGGACATCTTGGCGATGTTGCGCGGCGGGTGGAAGTCGTCGGCCTCGGCGTACGGGACGCCGAGCCGGTCCGCGAGCGCGCTGCCGATCGTGGTCTTGCCGGATCCGGAGACGCCCATGACCACGACCAGGGGGGCGGTCCGCGCCGCCCGGCGGCCGGTCGGGGTCATGGGCGCCTCGTCTCGGTCAGCGGTCTCTCAGCGGGCTTTCCAGCGGGTGCTTCCGCGGGGCTTTCCAGGCGGAGCCTGGACGGGCCTTCAGTGGTCGTCCCAGTGCCCGTCGTGGGCGGCGTGCCGGTGTCCGTCGTGAACATAGTCGACGTGGTCGCCGTGGCGCACCGCCTCGTGCCCGCATCCCTCGCGGTGCTCGTGCGGGTGCTCGCCGTGCTGCTGGTGCCCGGCCGGCTCGCACTCGTCCCAGTGGCCGGAGTGCTCGCGGTGCAGATGGCCGTCGTGGGCGTAGTCGGTGTGGTCGCCGTGGCGTACGGCCGGGTGGCCGCAGTCGGCGCCGTGGGTGTGGGGGTGGCCCGCGTGCTCGGCGTGCGTGACGGACATGGTGGTGTCTCCTGTGCCTTCTGATCGGGGGGTTACCGCGGTCAGGTTAGAGCCAAATGTCCGTAGTGCCACGTAAATCGCCCCCTAAACCGGGGAGCCGGGATCACCGCATGAACCGGGGCACCCGGTTCACCGCACCAGCGCCACCCCGAAAACGGCCAGCGCCACCGCGCAACCGACCGCCGCCGCGGCGGTCCGGGGGCGGAGTACGGGCGGGCGCGGCGCGGCCAGGGCGCGGATCCTGCCGTGCGCCACCCACAGGAAGCCCGCCAGCGCGAGCGCGACCAGCACGGCCGCCGCGATCCGCGGCGCCGAGCCCCTCCCGTACAGCGTCCCGTACAGCGCCGGCCGCTCGGCGAGCACCGCGACGACCGCGCACGCCAGCGTCGTACGCCGCCAGGCCAGCCGGGTGCGCTCCGGCTGCAACCCCGGGTCGCGTACGGCGGGTTGGCCCGGCCGCTTCATCCCGCGGAACCCCCCGCGCGCGAGGCTTCCGGAGGCTCCACGCGGGCGCTCACCGGTCCGCCCACCCCGCCGCCACCGCGATCACCATCACGGCCGCCACCGCGCCGATCGCCAGCGCCAGCACCGCCGGGAAGCGCGAGACCGGCAGGTCCTCGCCGCGCCGCATCGCGCGCTCGCAGCGCGCCCAGTGGTCGACCGCCCGCAGCGCGCACAGCGCCCCGACCGCCAGCAGCAGCACGGCGAGCGCGACCCGCGGCCCGCGGTGCAGGTCCGGCAGGAACTGCGCGACCGCGAAACCGCCGCCGACCAGCGCCAGCGCCGTGCGCAGCCAGGCCAGGAAGGTGCGCTCGTTGGCGAGCGAGAAGCGGTAGTCGGGCGTCTCGCCCTCCTCGCGCAGCCGCGCCGGCGTCCACCACAGCCGCACCCCGGCCGCCGCCGCCCGCAGCCTCCCGGCCACGCCCGTCACCCCCGCCACTCCAGCAGCCTGCGGTATGCCTCAAGACCGTCCGGCACCCACTCCCACCGCGGCAGCCGATCGGCCAGCTCCTCCTCGGTGAGGAAGGCGTGCCAGGCCACCTCCTCGGCCTGCGGGCTGACCGGCAGCGTGCAGCGGACCTCGTGGACGAGGGACCACCAGGTGTGCTCGGGCGTCTCGTAGAGGAACTTGAACAGCGGTACGGGCCGGGGGAGTCCGCTCACCCCCAGCTCCTCCTCCGCCTCGCGCAGCGCCGCCTCCTCGTACGACTCGCCCGCGCCGACCACCCCGCCGACGAACATGTCGTAGTGGGAGGGGAAGACCAGCTTCCCGGCGGTTCTGCGGTGCACGAAGACCCGGTCCTCGGCGTCCCGGGCGAGGATGAACACGCACCGGGTGCGCAGCCGCTTCGCGTAGGTCTCGCCGCGCGGGGCCCGCCCGACCACCCGGTCCCGCTCGTCCACGACGTCCAGCACCTCGTCGGCGGAGCGAGCGCCGCTGTCCGGGGAGCCATCGCTTTCCGCGGAGCCATCGCTTTCCATGGGGCCATCCAAACAGAGCCGCGGGTTGACGCCGTGCACGACTGTCCAGAAGATCGAGCGCACGCAAAGCCCCCCAAGCCCCCACCGCCCCCGACGAGGATGGACCCCATGGCGTACGACGCTGACGTGATCGTGATCGGAGCGGGCCTCGCGGGCCTGGCGGCCACCGCCGAACTGGCCGACGCGGGGCGGCGGGTAATCCTGCTCGACCAGGAGCCCGAGTCCTCGCTCGGCGGGCAGGCGCACTGGTCCTTCGGCGGCCTGTTCCTCGTCGACTCGCCCGAGCAGCGCCGGATGCGCATCCGCGACAGCCACGAGCTGGCCTGGCAGGACTGGCTCGGTACGGCGGGCTTCGACCGCGCGGAGGACCACTGGCCCCGGCGCTGGGCCGAGGCGTACGTGGACTTCGCCGCGGGCGAGAAGCGCGCCTGGCTGCACGGGCAGGGCGTGCGGTTGTTCCCGGTCGTCGGCTGGGCGGAGCGCGGCGGCTACGACGCCACCGGGCACGGCAACTCCGTGCCCCGCTTCCACATCACCTGGGGTACCGGGCCCGGTCTGGTCGAGCCCTTCGAGCGGCGGGTGCGCGCGGCGGCCGAACGCGGCCTGGTGCGGCTGAAGTTCCGGCACCGGGTCACCGGCCTCTCGCGCACGGGAGGAGCCGTCGACACCGTGACCGGCGAGCTGCTGGCGCCCAGCGATGCCGCGCGCGGCGAGGCCAGCGGCCGCGAGGCCACCGGCTCCTTCGCACTGCGCGCCCAGGCCGTGATCGTCACCTCGGGCGGCATCGGCGGCAACCACGACCTCGTACGCCGCAACTGGCCCGAGCGGCTGGGTACCCCGCCCGAGCGGATGCTCTCGGGCGTGCCCGCGCACGTGGACGGCGCGATGCTCGGCGTCGTCGAGGACGCGGGCGGACGGCTGATCAACCGCGACCGGATGTGGCACTACACCGAGGGCATCGAGAACTGGAACCCGATCTGGGCCAGGCACGGCATCCGCATCCTGCCCGGCCCCTCCTCGCTGTGGTTCGACGCGCGCGGAAAGCGGCTGCCCGTACCGCTCTTCCCCGGCTTCGACACCCTCGGCACGCTCGAGCACATCATGAAGACGGGCCACGACTACACCTGGTTCGTGCTCGACCAGCGCATCATCGGCAAGGAGTTCGCGCTCTCCGGCTCCGAGCAGAACCCCGACCTGACGGGCCGGTCCATCCGCGACGTCATCGGCCGGGCGCGCGCCGACGTGCCGGGGCCCGTCAGGGCGTTCATGGACAAGGGCGCCGACTTCGTGGTCGAGAAGGACCTCGGCGCGCTGGTGCGCGGCATGAACGCGCTCACCGGGAAGCCGCTGATCGACGAGGCCGAGCTGCGCCGCGAAATCACCGCGCGCGACCGGGAGGTCGCCAACCCCTTCACCAAGGACCTCCAGGTCACGGCCATCCGCGGCGCTCGCTCGTACCTCGGCGACAAGCTCATCCGCACCGCCGCCCCGCACCGCATCCTCGACCCCAAGGCGGGCCCGCTGATCGCCGTGCGGCTGAACATCCTCACCCGCAAGACCCTCGGCGGCCTGGAGACCGACCTGTCCTCCCGCGTGCTGGCCGACGGCGGCGAGCCGCTGCCCGGGGTGTACGCGGCGGGGGAGGCGGCCGGGTTCGGCGGCGGCGGGGTGCACGGCTACCGCTCCCTGGAGGGCACCTTCCTCGGCGGCTGCCTCTTCTCGGGCCGCACGGCGGGCCGCGCGGCGGCGAAGGCGGTCGGGTAGGTCGGTTGGACAGGGCGGTCGGGTAGGTCGGTT
>NZ_LIQY01000496.1 GCF_001418495.1 Streptomyces pathocidini
CTTCTCCCCCGGCCCCGGCTCGGCCCTGCGCATCAGCGACCGCGCCGCGGTCTGCGGCAGCCGTTCGCTCCGCTGGGACCACGCCGCGCGCTCCCGCGTCACGATCCGCGCCGGCCTCGCGTACACCGCCGACCCGTACCGCCCGCTGGACGACCAGGCCTGGCAGGGCACCGTGGACGCCTTCTCGGTGTGGGTGTTCAACGAGGCGGCGGTGGACGACGCGATCCGGTTCGAGTTCGGGCGGGGAGAGCGCGTCGACGCCTGGTTCGACTTCCGCCTCGCCTTCACCGGCTGGCGTACGGCCTGGGTGCGCTACGGCTACGACCTGCACGGCCGCCCCCGCCCGGACATGGACACCGTGCGGATCACCGCCCCGCGCCGCTCCGGCACGCTCCACCTCGACCAGCTGCTGCTGAACACGCCGGTACGGCCGGACGGCCCGACGCGGGACGCGCAGGTGCCGGAGGTGTGCCGCGAGGGCGACGTGTGGGACGCCCAGCACTGGCAGGCGCTCCTCCTCTTCGACCAGCTCCTGACCAGGCGTCAACTCCCCGCCCCCGAGCCGTCTCCGGCGCAGCGGGCCGACCTCCGCGCCCTCCTCACCCGCTACCACGACGACTACCTGGCCGCGCCCGAACCCCTGACGGTGGACGAAGCGTACGTGGCCGCGCTCACCGAGCAGGTCGAGGCCCTCGGCGTACCGGAGCGGACAGCCACCGGAACCGGCCGCCCCGTCCACTCCTACCAGGCCCAGATCCATCCCCCGGAGATCGCCGCCGACCTCAGGGCCTTCGTGGCGGCGACCCCCCTGCGCGCCTGCACCGACCAGATGCGGAGGGTGGCGCGGGCCCACGACGCGGCGGGCCCGGCCCACCGCCCGGCGCTGGCGGCGCTGTACGTACGGATGGTGGCCCACCTGCGCGACCAGGGCTGGACGCACGGGAGTTGCCAGGGCACGACCCACCATCTCGGCTACGACATCGGCGGCTACTACGACTCCGTCCACCTGATGCGGGGCGCCCTCCGCGAGGCGGGCCTCCTCGACGCGGTGCGCGCGGACGTGGCCTGGCTGTCCGGCCTCGGCCGGATCTTCCGCGGCTGGGACCACCGCATGGCGCACGGCAGCATCATGGACGTCCTCGGCACGACCTTCCGCGGCCTGCTCGCCGCGGTGCTGCTGTCCGAGACCGAGGCCGAGCAGGTCGCGTATCTGCGCGCGCTGCGCGACTGGCTCGACACCGCGCTCCTGCCCACCCCCGGCATCCAGGACGGCATCAAGACCGACGGCACGGTCTTCCACCACCTCGGCTGCTACCCGGACTACGCGCGCGACGGCCTCGCCGGGCTCGCGCCGCTGGTGTACGTGATGAGCGGCGGGGCGTTCCGGATCTCGGCCCGCTCGCACGCCTGGCTGAAGCGGGCGCTGCTGACGATGCGGGTGTACGCGAACAAGCACCAGTGGCCCGTCTCGCTCAGCGGGCGCCACCCGAGGGGCACGACGGCGCTGTCCGTCACCCCGTACGAGTGGCTGGCCTGTGCGGGGACCCCGGACGGGCCGGGCGAGGTCGACCGCGAACTGGCCGCCGCCTTCCTCCGGTTGCTCCCCGCCGAGCCGACGGCGCGGCAGCGCGCGCTGGCCGCGCGCCTGGCCGCCCTGGGCATCAACGCCGAGCCCGACCCGAACGGCAGCTGGGCCCTCAACCACGCGGCCCTGGCCGTCCACCGCCGCGAGGACTGGCAGGTCACGGTCCGGGGCCACAACCGCTATCTGTGGAGCACCGAGGTCTACGAGGGCGCCAACCGGTACGGCCGCTACAACACCTACGGCCAGATCCAGGTGCTGCACCGCGGCGACCCGGTGACCAACGCGGACAGCGGCTACCGCCAGCCCGGCTGGGACTGGAACCGCCGCCCGGGGACGACCACGATCCGCAAGCCGCTGCCCGAACTGCGCGCCGACCTGACGGGCACGATCGAGGAAATGCCGCTCACCGACGAGCGGTTCGCGGGAGCGCACACGATCGACGGCCTGGGCGGCATGTTCGCGATGCGGCTCCACGAGCACCCGAAGTACGAGGGCACGCACCGCGCCCGCGTCTCGGCCTTCCTCTTCGAGGACCGGATCGTGGCGCTGGGCACGGGGATCGGGAACGGCGACGCGGCGCACGACACGGAGACGACCCTCTTCCAGACCTCCCTGCCGACTCGGTCGGCCCCCACGTACGTGAACGACGCGGCGGCCCCGGTGACCCGATTCCCGTACGAGCGGCCCGACTTCGCCGTGGCCGAACCGCTGTGGCTCGTGGACGACAAGGGACTGGGCTACTACGTACCGGCGGGCCAGCGCCTGGGCTTCCAGCGCACCGCGCAGGCCTCCCGCGACAACGCCTCCGACCTCCCGACGACGGGCGACTTCGCGACGGCCTGGCTGCGCCACGGGAGGGCCCCGCACAGGGCGCGCTACGAGTACGCGATGGTGGTCCGCACGACCCCGGCCCGGATGGCCGAGTTCACGGCCCGGATGCGGGATCCGGAGCGCGCCCCGTACCGGGTGCTGGGTGCGGACGAGACGGCGCACGTGGTCCACGACCGGGGCACGGGCATCACAGGCTATGCCTTCTTCGAGCCAACGCGGCGCGCGGGAAAGGCGGTTGGTGATGAGGCCGTGGCCATCCTGGGCGTGGACACGCCCTCGATGGTCCTGACGCGTGAGGACGGCGATCGTCTCACCCTCTCCGTCTGCGACCCGGACCTCCACCTGTGCGAGGGCGAGGACCGGGACCAGTACGAACACGGGCGCTACGTGGGCCACTTCAGCCCGTGGTCCCGCCCCTGGCTCAACAACCCGAGCCGTCCGCACACCCTGCGGGTGACGCTCCGTGGGCGCTGGCGTCCGGCAGGGCGCGAGGAACCGTGTGCAGTCGTGCCGGGTGGACGGGACGACGAGACGACCGTCGCGTTCGAGACGGTGGAAGGCCGTCCCGTACAGGCGAGACTGGCCCGTAAGGCGAGGTGAACGGGGGCGGTCGGCGACCACCCGTATACAACGTCCGGCGGGGCGCACGTCGGTGGTACGTCTATGCCAGGTGGCTTTGCCACGTCCACCAATGGGGCGAGGGAACCTCAGTCCGGCGAAACTCGGATGCGCCCTTGTATCGATCAACCTCACCAGTGTTTCCTGGATATATCCACACCGGCGGGCCGCCCATTCCCTCCACGGAGGAGATTGGCATGCGGCCCGCCGCTTCTGTTTCCTGCTGATTGCGGAACGGTGGCAATCGAGCCGCGGCCACAATGGGCACTCCCCCGTGGAAGGAATCGAAGTCCACCGGCCGGCGCCGCATTACCGGCGCCGGCCGGTGGGTTGGTCCTCCGCTTCGCGCAAGGGGGTACCACGCACCATGCCTCGAACCAGCAGATTCAGAAACCGAAAACTCTGGTCCCTTTTCGGGGCCGCGCTCCTCGGCATCGGCCTCGCAGTCGTTCCGGCATCGCCCGCGCAGGCGGCAAACATTCCGGTGTTCTGCAGCGAGACGAGTCTGGTGAACGCGATCAACCTGGCCAATTCCACAGCCGCCGCAGATCAGTTGGCGTTCACGCCCTTCTGCACCATCACGCTGACGACCCCGCACGGCGGGTCAGCGGCCTCGGGGTTCACCGGTCTTCCGGAGATCAGGACACCCATGACGTTCGCGGGCTTCCTCGTCACCATCCGACGGGCCCCGACCGCGCCGAACTTCAGGATCGCGGCCGTGCAGGGCGCCCCGCTCTTCCCCGGCACCAGCGGATCCCTGAACTTCGTGGGGCTGTTCTCGATCGAGAACGGCCGGCTCCCCAACCAGAGTCCGCCCCTGGTCGGCGGCGGCGTCATCGTCCAGGGCGGCAACCTGCAAATGGCAGGCGCCTCGATCAAATCCAACACCGCAGGGGCAGGCGGCGGCGTCTATCTCGACACCGGAGCGGTGAACATGGCCGCCGGCCAGATCACAGGAAACACGGCCCTGGTCACTGGCGGCGGGCTCTACATCAACGCGGGAACAGTGACGAACATCGGCGGCACCATCTCCAACAATTCGCCGAACAACTGCGTCTCCGTGCCCGTCACCCCTGGCTGCAATCCCTGACCGCAGTCCCTCCCGCACCACACCAACCATCCAGGAAAAAGAGGGGAATTCCCATGCCTATCAGTCCCAACTCGGGTCCCACCGGCGGCGGCCAGACGGTAACCATCACCGGCAGCAACCTGAGTGGTACGACCTCGGTGAAGTTCGGCTCGAAGAACGCGACGAACGTCACCAACGTCAGCCCCACGACGGTCACGGCCGTTACGCCTTCCGGCGCCGGCGAAGTCGGCGTGACCCTGACGACCCCGGGCGGCACCTCCAATCCACTCCCCTACTTCTACCTCCAGTCGCCGCTCATCTCCGGCCTGAGCCCCACCGCCGGCTCGACCGCCGGTGGCACCAGCGTCACGATCACCGGCAACAACCTGAACAACGCCACCGTGAACTTCGGCGCCAACCCAGGCACGGTCACCAACAACAACGCCACTTCGATCATCGTCACCTCACCGGCCGGCGCGGCAGGCAACGTCACGGTCACCGTGACCACCAATGCCGGCACCGTCAACGCGGGCACCTTCACCTACGTGGCCGACCCGACGATCACCCTCATCGACCCCAACTCCGGTTCCGACGCCGGTGGCACCTCCGTCACCATCACCGGCACCAACCTGACGACCACCCAGTCGGTGACCTTCGACGGCACCACGGCCCCCGGGCTTCAGATCAACAGCGACACCGAGATCGTGGTCACCACACCGCCGGGCACCGCGGGCGCGGTCGACGTCGTCGTCACCACCAGCGGCAACTCGGTCACCTCGATCGGCGGCTTCACCTACGTGACTCCGCCCCTCATCTGACCCTCACCACCCGGTGAGGGGGTCTCCGCACCGCTCCCTCACCTCCCCCGGGCCCCGGCCGGCGCTCCTCGGCCGGTCGGGGCCCACCTCGCACGCCCCTTGGAGGAGCGCGGAAATGAACGAGCGCGAAACATCCCCCGCCGCGGCCGCCGGCCCGGCAGCGCCCATCACGATCCTGGCCGCCCCCGTTGTGACCTCGGTAAGCCCCAACTCCGGTGGCAGCGGCGGCGGCACCATCGTCACGATCACCGGTAGCGGCTTCACCGGCGCCACCCAAGTACGCTTCGGGGCCACTATGGCGCCGAGCTTCACGGTCATCTCCGATACGCAGATCACCGCCACCACCCCGCCCGGCACCGGCACGGTGCAGGTGACCGTCACCACGACGGGCGGCACCAGCTCGCAGTTCGTCACCTTCACCTACGTGAACGTGCCCGTCCCCACCCTCACCTCGATCAGCCCGAACACCGGGCCAGCCGGCGGCGGCACCACGGTGATCCTGACGGGCACCAACCTGAACGGCGCCACCGCGGTCAAGTTCGGTGCCACCAACGCCACTTCGTTCACCGTCAACTCGTCCACCCAGATCACGGCGGTCTCCCCCGCGGGCAGCGGCACCGTCCCCGTCACCGTGCAAACGCCGGGTGGTACGAGCAACGGCATCAACTTCACGTACGTCAGCGCGCCGGTCATCACCAGCATCTCCCCGACCTCGGGGCCGCTCGCAGGCGGCAACACCGTCACCATCACCGGCACCGGCTTCACCAGCGCCACGGCGGTCAGCTTCGGCGGGACGCCCGCAACCTCGTTCACGGTCAACTCGGCCACCCAGATCACCGCCACCGCCCCGGCGCACGCGGCGGGCTCGGTCAACCTAACCGTCACCGGCCCCGGCGGCACGAGCAACGCCGTCGTCTACACCTATGTCGGTGCGCCCGTGCTCACCAGCCTGGTGCCGAACTCCGGTCCCGCGGTCGGCGGCAACGTGATCACGATCAACGGGTCGGGCTTCACGGGCGCCACACAGGTGCTGTTCGGTGGAACCCCGGCCGCGTTCACCATCATCTCACCGACCCAGATCCAAGCCACGGCCCCGGCGGGCAGCGGCACGGTCAACGTGACGGTGGTGGGCCCGGGTGGCACGAGCAACGCGCTGCCTTACACCTATATCAACGCACCGGTGATCACCAGCCTCTCGCCTTCCTCGGGCCCGACGAGCGGCGGCAACACCGTCACCATCACCGGCACCGGCTTCACCAGCGCCACCGCGGTCAGCTTCGGCGGCACACCGGCCACGTTCATCGTGAACTCGGCCACCCAGATCACCGCCACCGCCCCGGCGCACGCAGCAGGCGCGGTCAACGTGACGGTCACCGGACCCGGCGGCACCAGCAACGCCGTGCCGTACACCTACGTGGGGGCACCCACCATCACCTCCGTGGTGCCCAACACCGGACCCCTCGCCGGCGGCAACACCGTCACCATCACCGGCACGGGATTCACCGGCGCCACCGCGGTCACCTTCGGCCCCAACCCGGCCACTTCGTTCACCATCGTCTCGCCCACCCAAATCACCGCCACCGCACCGGCAGGCACAGGGACGGTCAACGTCACGGTCACCGGACCCGGCGGCACCAGCAACGCGGTGCCATACACCTACGTGGGGGCACCCACCATCACCTCCGTGGTGCCCAACACCGGACCCCTCACCGGCGGCAACACCGTCACCATCACCGGCACGGGATTCACCGGCGCCACCGCGGTCACCTTCGGCCCCAACCCGGCCACCTCCTTCACCGTCGTCTCCCCCACCCAAATCACCGCCGTAGTCCCAGCGGGCACCGGGACAGTCAACGTCACAGTCACCACACCCGGCGGCACCAGCAACGCAGTGCCGTACACCTACGTCGCCGCACCCACCATCACCAGCATCTCGCCGGCCTCGGGACCGACCAGCGGCGGCAACATCGTCACCATCACCGGCACCGGGTTCACCGGCGCCACCGCCGTCAACTTCGGCCCCAACCCGGCCACTTCGTTCACCATCGACTCCCCCACCCAAATCACCGCCACCGCCCCAGCGGGCACGGGAACGGTCAACGTCACAGTCACCGGACCCGGCGGCACCAGCAACGCAGTGCCGTACACCTACGTCGCCGCACCCACCATCACCTCCGTCGTGCCCAACACCGGACCCCTCGCCGGCGGCAACACCGTCACCATCACCGGCACGGGATTCACCGGCGCCACCGCCGTCAACTTCGGCCCCAACCCCGCCACCTTCACCATCGACTCCCCCACCCAGATCACCGCCACCGCACCGGCAGGCACAGGGTCAGTGAACGTGACCGTGACCGGCCCCGGCGGCACCAGCAACGCGGTGCCGTACACCTACGTCGCCGCACCCACCATCACCTCCGTGGTGCCCAACACCGGACCCCTCGCCGGCGGCAACACCGTCACCATCACCGGCACGGGATTCGGCGGTGCCACTGCGGTCAACTTCGGCCCCAACCCCGCCACTTCGTTCACCGTCGTCTCCGCCACCCAGATCACCGCCGTGGTCCCCGCGGGCACGGGAACGGTCAACGTCACGGTCACCGGACCCGGCGGCACCAGCAACGCCGTCAGCTACACCTACGTGGGGGCACCCACCATCACCTCCCTCTCACCCGACGCCGGGCCCCTCACCGGCGGGAACACGGTCACCATCACCGGGACCAACTTCACGCCCGGTGCGACCGTCCAGTTCGGGGCCAACCCGGCGACCTCGGTGACGTTCGTGTCGAGCACCCAGCTCGACGTGGTCGTCCCCGCCACCGGAGTCCCCGGCTCCGTCCCGGTCTCCGTCACCACGGCGGGAGGCACCAGCGCACCCGGTGTCTTCTACTTCTACGTCGCGGGCCCGGTCGTCAGCAGCATCTCGCCGGACGAGGGACCGATCGCCGGCGGAACCGTGGTCACGATCACCGGCACCGGGTTCTCCGGAGCCACGGCGGTCACCTTCGACGGGATTCCCGCCGTCTCGTTCACGGTCGACTCGGCCACCCAAATCACCGCCGTCACCCCCGGCCACACGGCGGGAGCGGCCTCCGTGATCGTCACGGGGCCCGGCGGCACCAGCCCAGCGGGGGTGTCCTTCTTGTACGTCGACCCACCGACGCTGACCAGCGTCGTCCCCCCCGCCGGCCCCCTGGGCGGAGCCACCGTCACTCTGACGGGTACGGGCCTCACCCTGACGTCCCAGGTCTTGTTCGGTGCCAGCCCGGCGGCCTTCACCGTCCTCTCGGACACGCAGGTCACCGCCACCGACCCGGGCGGCGCGGCGGGCCCGGTCGCCATCACTGCCGTGACTCCCGGCGGTACGAGCAACGCCGTGACGTACACGCGGGTCGCTCCGCCGAGCATCTGACCTCCGGTTGAACTCGCGCCCGCCTCGGGCCTCCCACACCCCATGTGGGAGACCCGGGGCGGTTTCACGTTCCGCTGTCCGACGGCACACTGCGCGCCACCCTGGCCCCCATGCCCTGGAACGTGATCAGGCTGACCTGACGGTCGCCTCCCGGCCGCGCTGTGGGCAGGCGTTCCGCAGGGCGATGGACCCCGGACGGAGTCCGGGGGGTGGGCCCGGCGCGGCCACCGGCCCGCACCCGCGTACGCACGCGAGCTCGGCGGCCCGCGTAGGCGCCCACCGAGGACCTTCGGCCCCGTGACGGACCCCGGCCCGAGGACGACCGTGGGCAGTAGAGCGGCACCCGTCGCACCATGGAAGGAGCACATCCGCCGGAAGGGGCAGCCCGCAGGATCCTCGCGACAGGTGGGAGGACAGGATGAGCACCCACAACCCGCCCCCTCCTCC
>NZ_LIQY01000497.1 GCF_001418495.1 Streptomyces pathocidini
GGCCCCGCCGGGGGCCGGCGGGGCCTGTGTCTCGGGGGGTACGCCGACGGGGGCGGCCGCCGAGCCGGACGAAGTCCCCTTTCCCGCACCGGACTTGGCGCCGTCTGCCCCCGTCTCGCCCGCCGTGTCCGCCGCGCTCTCCTGCTCGGCGCGGCGGCGCTGCGACCAGTGCGCGGAGCCGGCCAGCGCGCCCGCCACGGCGACGGAGAAGAAGAGCACCGCCGGGTTCTGGACCGTCGACAGCAGCAGCCCGCAGCCGACCAGCGCGNNCGACGCCGCCCGCGAGGCCGAGGACCGCGAAGACGACGCGGAAGATGACGGGGTCGAGGTCGTAGTGCCGACCGAGGCCGCCGCACACGCCGGAGATCATCTTGTGGCCGCGGCTGCGGCGGAGGCCGCGCAGCGGCGGTGGTCCGGCGGCGGGCACGCCGGAGCCCCTGTCAGAGCCCCTGCCGGAGTCCCCGTCGGAGCCCCTGCCGGAGCCCGGGCCCGGGTCGCCGGGGGCGGTCTGCTGGTCGGTCATGGGTCCATGGTGACCGCCCGCCGCCCCCGAAAGCACCCGGCTCGACCCTGGCCTGACCCTGAGATGTCCCGTGGGGGCTGGGGCAGCCCCTGATCCAGGCCGACTCCTGGGCCAAGCCAGTCCAAAGGCCAGGCCAGCTCAAAGGCTCGGGTCGCCCCATGGGCCCAAGTCGCCTCTTCGGCCAGGGCCAAGCCAGCCCATAGGCCGGCCAGCCCATGGGCTGGCTGGGTCGCCATGAGCCCGGGTCGCCATGGGCCCGGGTGGGCTCTTCGGCGGAGCCGACCCCTGGGCCGAGCCAGCTCCTAGGCCAGGCCAGCCCAAAGGCCGGGGTCGCCCCATGGGCCCCGGGTCGACTCTTCGGCCCGCGTCGGCTCTTGGGACCGGGCCGACTCACGGGCCGCGTCGGTCCGACACGTCGCCCGCAGGGATGGCTGGACGGGTTCGCGGGCAGGGGCGAGTTGAGGGTTCCTCAGCGGGAGGCGACGCGGTCCCCGGTGGGGGTACCTCCCAGGCCCGCCACTATCGTGACAGGCCATGGCAGACAGGCCATGAGCGACGGGGGAGCAGAAGGGGCGCGCGGTGCGGGACCGGAGAGCGAGCGGCAGCGGGGGCGGAGCCCGGAACCGGCCCGCCGGGCAAGCGAAATGGGACAGCCGGGGCGCCGCGTGGAGCGGCCGGGACGTGGGATGGGATGGCCAAAACGCTGCGTGGGATGGCCGGGACGTCGCGTGGGACGGCCCGGACGCGGGATGGGACGGCCGAGGCGTCGCCGGGGACGGGCCTGAGATGAGCGCGGAACGTCCCGGGCCGGACGAGGAACGTCCCAGGGCGGGAGCGGAACGTCCCGGGGCAGGCTGGGGGCGCCCCGAGGCGGCGGACCGGGACTACTCCGCGAGTTCCCGGACAGCCTGGAACAGCCCCGGACCGGACAGTCCTGGACCGGACCGGAACAGCCCCGGAACGGACCGGAGCAGTCCTGGAACGGGATGGGACGGCCCGGGAACGGACGCCGACGGCCCCGAAACCGGCTGGGAAGACCCCCCGTCCCCCGACGAGCGCGACCGCGGTCGCCTCGCCGCCGGGCGCTACCGCCTGCTCGACCGGATCGGCCGCGGCGGCATGGGCACCGTGTGGCGCGCCGAGGACGAACTCCTGGGCCGCCACGTCGCGTTGAAGAAGCTGCACGTCCCGCCGCACCTCGCTGACGACGAGCGCGCGACCCTGTACGAGCGGACGCGCCGCGAGGCCCGCAGCGCGGCCCGCATCGCGCACCCCAACGTGGTCGTGGTGCACGACGTCGTGGACGACGGCGGGCTGCCGTGCATCGTCATGGAGTACGTGCCGTCCCGCACGCTCGGCGATGTCCTCAAGCACGACGGGCCGGTTGGCGTGGCCGAGGCGACGCGGATCGGCCGCGGCATGATCGCCGCACTGCGCGCCGCCCACGCGGC
>NZ_LIQY01000498.1 GCF_001418495.1 Streptomyces pathocidini
CGGCGAGGGCGCGCACAAGCCCGTAGTAGAAGGCGGCGTTGGCGACGACGTCGGTGACGGTGGGCCCCGCGGGCAGCACCCGGTTCTCCACCCGCAGGTGCGGTACGCCGTCGACGACCGCGTAGACGGGCCGGTTCCAGCGGTAGACGGTCCCGTTGTGCAGGACCAGCTCCCGGAGGGCCGGCACGCCGCCCTCGTCCAGGACGCGCAGCGGGTCCTCCTCGCCGCAGATCGGCAGCAGCGCGGGGAAGTAGCGCAGGTTCTCCTCGAAAAGGTCGTACGCCGAGTCGATCCACCGCTCCCCGAACCAGGTCCGCGGCCGCACCCCCTGCGCCCTGAGCTCCGGCGGGCGGGTGTCGGTGGCCTGCTGGAAGAGCGGCGGCCGGGACTCGCGCCACAACTCGCGGCCGAAGAGGAACGGGGAATTGGCGCCCATCGCGATCTGCACGGCGGTCACCGCCTGAGCCGCGTTCCACACATCCGCGAACCGGCCGGGCGTGACCTGAAGATGGAGCTGTACGGAGGTGCAGGCGGCCTCGGGGGCGATCGAGCGGCTGCTGTACGTGAGGTGCTCGACGCCCTCGATGTCGAGGTCGATCTCCTCGCCCCGGGCCGCGAGAATCTGGTCGTTGAGCAGCATGTAGCGGTCGACCTCGGAAAGGTTCGCGGAGACCAGGTCCTGCGTTCCGAGAGTGGGCAAGATCCCTATCATCACGATCTCCGCGGACACTTCCCGCGCTTTGCGGTCGGCATAGGCCAGGCCGGTGCGGAGTTCTTCGGCGAGCCGGTCGAGGACCCTGCCGGAGAGCCGGTGCGGCACAATGTTGACTTCGAGGTTGAACTGGCCCAGCTCGGTCTGGAAATCCCCGCTCGAGATGCGCTCCAGAACCTCCGCATTCATCATGCGCGGCATCCCGTCGGCCCCCGCGAGATTCAGTTCGATCTCCAGCCCCATGAGATTCCGCGGCCGATCGAACCGTTTCTCCGACAGCAGCCTCTCCAACCCTTCCAGGCACTGTCGCAGTTTGCCCCGGTAGCGCTGCCGATCGGACAGGTCGAACCCGCCCGCTTCGACCTTCTCCCCCATCGAAGCGTCCCTCCTCGAGTGGGCGCCCGCGGCACCGGCCGCGGCGTCAGGATCGATGATGCCCAGGCGTTGTGATCGATAACGCCCGGCGGCCGGCCCAGGCCCGTTACCCTCTCCACAACCTCCCGCGGCACATTCCGTGGGCATAACTCTCCGTCTCGGCCCGTGTTGCCCCGGAGAAAACCACCGAGCGGAATCAGCCCTGCCGCTCTTGGCACATAAGTCCAGGCAGCGCCCCGAACCGGGTGGACAGAAGGGGAGTAATCCACTCGGAGCAAAGGCCGGATTCAGACTTGCCCGCAATACCGCCGTCGGCTAGACGAAACACCCGGCGAACACTCCTCGTATAAACTTCGCGAACGAGGCAGAGAGTGTGCGCCCCAGCCATTCCGGGCTCGGGCCCCTCTGACCTCGTATGCAGACAGCGCAGTCCGCACTGCCCCGCACCACGTGTCTCCCAAGTGAGAGGCGACCCACCATGCCGCTGCTCGTTCCTCCCGCGCCCAAGCCAGCCCTGCGCAGCGCCCTCGCGGCCCTGGCCTCCCCGACCGCGGTCCGAGATCCGCGCACACCGGCTCTGCGGTCCGCGGCGGGTTCGCTGATCCCCGAACTCCCGCTGCCCGTACACATCCTGGACCGCGTCACCAAGGGCCAGGGCACGCCCCGTACGCGGCTGGCGGGTTGGCGTTTCCTGGTGCGCAGCGGCGAACACGCGGTGGCGGCGGCCGAGACCATGCTGACCCCGGACGGCTGGGCCTTCTCGCACTTCTTCGAGGGGCCGTACGTGACGTCCACGGAACTGGCGCTGCGGCAGGCCGAGGCGCTGCCGGGTTCGTACCAGCCGCGCCTGCTGTCCGTACCCGAGCTCTACATGCTGACCCTGTGGCTGCACGAGGACCCGACGGCGGACGCCGCCAAGGGCACGCCGGCCCCGAGCGACCTCCTGGTGCCGCTCGCGCCCGCTCCGCCGGGCATCGCGGCGCACCGGGCGCACCGGGTGTCCGATCTGCTGCCGGTGCTCACGCTGCGGCTGGCCGCGAACCCGCTGATGGGTCTGGGGACCCCCGCGATGGGCTCCCCGGCCTGATCCCACCCATCCGGACCAGCCCCCTGTGATCGTCTCAACCACCGGGGATGACAACGGGGTTGCGGTAAACCCTCCGCACGAGTGACGCGTCGGTTCCCGGTGAGGAAAGCTGCCCGGAAATGCCTGCGGAAACCCGCCCGGAGGGCAACACTGGGACCGAACGAGAGATACGGGGGGCGGTCATGGACACCGCATCGAGCAACACAGCGCCGAGCAGCAAGCACCTCACCTCACCGCAGCGAAAGAACCCACCCATGTGCCAGCACCAGCCACCGTGCCCGTCAGCCGACTCCGCCGACCGGGAGGCCGCCCATCTCGTGGCGCACCACCCGGAGCAGGGCTGGAGCCTGCTGTGCAACGGCGTCCTGCTCTTCGAGGACACCGGTGAGCTGCTGCCGGACGGCCAGGTCATCGCTCCACACCGGCCGTTGGACCCGGGGAGCGTGATGACCGCCGCCTGACGGCGGAGCCGCCGAGGACCAGCGCGGCAGCGGGGAAACACACAGGGGCCGGCCCGGCGTGATCGCCGAACCGGCCCCGACGCGTGCCGGGCCCGGGGCATCGGGTCCGGCTACGCGGTGTCAGCCGTCGTAGTCCTCCAGCGGCGGGCAGGAGCAGACGAGGTTCCGGTCGCCGAAGGCACCGTCGATCCGGCGCACCGGCGGCCAGTACTTGTCGGCGGCCGAGACCCCGGCCGGGAAGACCGCGGTCTCGCGGGTGTACGGGCGCTCCCACTCGCCGGCGAGCGCGGCCGCGGTGTGCGGGGCGTTGCTCAGCGGGTTGTCGCCCTGCGCCCACTCGCCCGAGCCGACGCGCTCGATCTCGCCGCGGATCGCGATCATCGCCTCGCAGAACCGGTCGATCTCGGCGAGGTCCTCGCTCTCCGTCGGCTCGATCATCAGCGTGCCGGCGACCGGGAAGGACATCGTCGGCGCGTGGAAGCCGTAGTCGATCAGGCGCTTGGCCACGTCGTCGACGGTGACGCCGGTCGCCTTGGTCAGCGGCCGCAGGTCCACGATGCACTCGTGCGCGACCAGCCCGTTGGGGCCGGTGTAGAGCACGGGGTAGTGCGGCTCGAGGCGCTTGGCGATGTAGTTGGCGCCCAGCACGGCGACCTGGGTCGCCCTGCGCAGGCCCTCGGCGCCCATCAGCCGGACGTACGTCCAGGAGATCGGCAGGATGCCCGCGGAGCCCCACGGGGCTGCCGAGATGGGGCCGACGCCGGTCTCCGGGCCGGCGGTGGGCTGCAGCGGGTGGTTCGGCAGGTACGGCGCGAGGTGGGCGCGCACGCCGACCGGGCCGACGCCTGGGCCGCCGCCGCCGTGCGGGATGCAGAAGGTCTTGTGCAGGTTGAGGTGCGAGACGTCGCCGCCGAACTTGCCCGGCTTGGCCAGGCCGAGCAGGGCGTTGAGGTTCGCGCCGTCGACGTACACCTGGCCGCCCGCGTCGTGCACGGTCGCGCAGACGTCGGCGACGTGCTCCTCGAACACTCCGTGCGTGGACGGGTAGGTGATCATGAGCACGGCGAGCTGGTCGCGGTGCTGCTCGATCTTGGCGTGCAGGTCCTCGATGTCCACCTCGCCGTCGTCCGCGGTCTTGACCACGACGACCTTCATGCCCGCCATCACGGCGCTGGCGGCGTTGGTGCCGTGCGCGGAGGACGGGATGAGGCAGATGGTGCGCTGCTCGTCGCCGTTGGCGCGGTGGTACGCGCGCACGGCCAGCAGACCGGCCAGCTCGCCCTGGGAACCGGCGTTCGGCTGGATGGAGACCTTGTCGTAGCCGGTGACCTCCGCGAGCCGCTCCTCCAGCTCGTTGATCAGGGTCAGGTAGCCCTCGGCCTGCTCCACGGGCGCGAAGGGGTGCAGCGCGCCGAACTCCGACCAGGTGACCGGCTCCATCTCGGTGGTCGCGTTGAGCTTCATCGTGCAGGAGCCGAGCGGGATCATGCCGCGGTCCAGCGCGTAGTCGCGGTCCGAGAGCTTGCGCAGGTAGCGCAGCATCGCGGTCTCGGAGCGGTGCTGGTGGAAGACCGGGTGGGTCAGGTACTCGTCGGTGCGCAGCAGCGCCTCGGGCAGCGTGTCCTGCGCGGTGGTGTCCAGCGCCGCCACGTCGGCCTCGACGCCGAACGCGCCCCACACGGCGGCCAGCTCGGCCCGGCCGGTGGTCTCGTCGCAGGCGATGCCGACCTGGTCGGCGTCCACCAGGCGCAGGTTGACCCCGGCCTCGCGGGCGGCGGCCACGACCTCGGCGGCCCGCCCGGGAACCCGCGCGGTCAGGGTGTCGAAGTACGAGCCGTGGACGATCTCGACGCCGCCCGCGCGCAGGCCCTCGGCGAGGAGCGTGGCGTAGCGGTGGGTGCGCCGGGCGATGGCGGCCAGGCCGTCGGGGCCGTGGTAGACCGCGTACATCCCCGCCATGACGGCGAGCAGCACCTGCGCGGTGCAGATGTTGCTGGTGGCCTTCTCGCGGCGGATGTGCTGCTCACGGGTCTGGAGGGCCAGGCGGTACGCCTTGTTGCCGTCCGCGTCCACCGAGACACCGACCAGGCGGCCGGGGAGGGAGCGGGCGAACTTGTCGCGCACGGCCATGTAGCCGGCGTGCGGGCCGCCGAAGCCCATGGGGACGCCGAAGCGCTGGCTGTTGCCGACGGCGATGTCGGCGCCCAGCTCGCCGGGCGGGGTGAGCAGGGTGAGGGCGAGCAGGTCGGCGGCGACGGTGACGATCGCGCCCAGCTCGTGCGCCTGCTCGATGACCGGCCGCAGGTCGCGTACCTGTCCGGAGGCGCCCGGGTACTGGAGCAGCACGCCGAAGACGCCGCGCTCGGCGATCTCGGCCGGGATGCCCTCGGAGAGGTCGGCGACGACGACCTCGACGCCGGTCGGCTCGGCGCGGGTCTCGATCACGGCGATGGTCTGCGGCAGGCAGTCGGCGTCGATCAGGAAGACGCCGTTCTTGACCTTGCCGACGCGGCGCGCGAGGGACATGGCCTCGGCGGCGGCGGTGCCCTCGTCGAGCAGCGAGGCGCCCGAGGTGGGCAGCCCGGTCAGGTCGGCGACGACGGTCTGGAAGTTCAGCAGTGCCTCGAGCCGGCCCTGCGAGATCTCCGGCTGGTACGGGGTGTACGCGGTGTACCAGGCCGGGTTCTCCATGACGTTGCGGAGGATCACCGGCGGGGTGAAGGTGCCGTGGTAGCCGAGGCCGATCATGGAGGCCAGGACCTGGTTGCGGTCGGCGAGGGAGCGCAGCTCGGCGAGCACGTCGCGCTCGCTGCGGGCCTCCGGCAGGTCGAGCGCCCCGGCGCTCTTGATCACCTCGGGGACGGCGGCGTCGGTCAGTTCGTCGAGCGAGCCGTACCCGACCTGGGCGAGCATCTTGGCCTGGGCCTCGGTGTCGGGTCCGATGTGGCGGTGCTCGAACGGAGTGCCGCGCTCCAGTCGGGAGAGCGGGATGCGGTTGGCGGTCATCTGCGGAGGCCTCCTGGTCGACGCGACCTGCGAGGGGTACCACGGCGCGGGTACCCGGACGGCCTCCCCCTCTGTCATCTCAACCTGAGAGCTTCACCGGCCCGCGCGAGGCGGCCCGGCTTTCACCGTCGGTGAGGAGGGGTTCCGGCACATGCCCGTCCGATGCCCGCCCTGCTTTCCAGAGTGACCTCGTCCGTGCGGTACGTGTGCCTGAGAGATTCCGGGGAGGATTTGCTCCTTCGGCGCCCCCACCTGCCGGTGGAGAGCTCTCCCGCACGGGGTCTGCGGCCGCTGCCAGCCTACCAGCGCGTCTGTCGCGGGAACCCTCGAGTGGCCGACGCCCGCGATGTGCCCTTTCGTTGTGTCGTAAGGGTTGTGGCACCGCAGCCTGCGAGCCGTTGGAGGGACTGTGCAGACCGATATCGATCCGCGGAGCCTGATAGGCCGCAAGGCGTTCGACCTCGACGGGGCGAAGATCGGCACCGTGGACGAGGTGTACCTGGACGACGCCACGGGCCGCCCGGAGTGGGCGGCGGTGCGCACCGGGCTCTTCGGGCGGGACGCGTTCGTTCCGCTGGAGCCGAGCGAGGTGGTGGAAGACACGCTGCGCGTCCCCTACCGCAGGTCCCTGATCAAGGACGCCCCGGACTTCGGCGTGGGCCGCCACCTCTCCCCCGAGCAGGAGCTGCAGCTCTACCACCACTACGGGCTCGACGCCTCGTCCGGAGGCGGCGGCTCCGGGGGAGACGACCAGGACTTCGGCCGCATAGCCGGCGAGGACTGACCGCCGCTCCCCTCCTCCGCTCGCACCAGGGGCAGCGGCTCGGCCGGCTCCAGGTCCGGGTCGTCGACCGGGAAGGTCCGCACCCGCCCCGGCTCCGACCAGGGCTGCTCGAACCGCACCGTGACCCTGCCCACCCC
>NZ_LIQY01000499.1 GCF_001418495.1 Streptomyces pathocidini
AGCCGCCCCCGCCCGCGGACGAGCGTGATCCCGGCGGAGTCCACCCAGCGGACCTGTCCGTCGTCCTGCCAGTGCGAGGTGAAGCCGTCACGCCGCGCGAAGACCGCCCGCGCGTCCAGCGCGCCGGTCACCGCCTCCCGGGCCCCGGCGACCTCCCGCGCCTCGGTGAGCGCGGCCACCGGCCGCAGCAGCGCCTTGCTCGGCATACAGGCCCAGTACGAGCACTCGCCGCCGACCAGCTCGTTCTCCACGAGCGCGACGCGGAGCCCCGCCTCGGCGACCCGCCCGGCCAGCACCTCGCCGGGCGGCCCGGCACCGACCACCACCACGTCGTACGTCTCCTCCTCGGGCAGGTCCTCGGCCATGGCACTCCCCTTCGGGACGGTCTTCTGGGCGGTCTTCGGGGCGGGCGCGCTTCGGGACGGGCTCGGGGCGGCCCCAAGACCCCGGGGCTCTCCCGCCACCCTTCCGACGTGCCACGAAGTCGGCCACATGAATCATCGGAATACGGACAGGCTCCCTCTCGTTCCCCGGGCGGAGGCCCGCAGACGCACAACCGGAAGCAGGTAGGGACACATGAGCACGGTCGAGCTGACCAAGGAAAACTTCGACGAGGTCGTCTCCGCGAACGATTTCGTCCTGATCGACTTCTGGGCTTCCTGGTGCGGCCCCTGCCGTCAGTTCGCGCCGGTCTACGAGGAGGCCTCCAACCGCCACTCGGACCTGCTCTTCGGCAAGATCGACACGGAGGCCCAGCCGGAACTGGCCGCGGCCTTCGACATCCGCTCGATCCCGACGCTGATGATCGTCCGCGAGAACGTCGCGGTCTTCGCCCAGCCCGGCGCCCTCCCGGAAGCGGCCCTGGAAGACGTCATCGGCCAGGCCCGCAACCTGGACATGGCCGAGGTCCACCAGTCTGTGGCCGAACACCAGGCCCCCACGGCCTCCCACCCCGACGCCCCGGCCTGACTCGGCGCCCGGCTCCCCAACTCCGGTTCAGTCCGCAGCCCTTGTCCTCACGGCTGCGGACTTCCGGCTTTCGTGGGGCGGAATACCCACTCCGAGACCCAACAGCGTGAAAGCCCAGCAGCGTGAAGGGGCCTGCTCACAAACTTGCGCAGGGACTCGAGCGGCCTCGCAAAACAGTCCTCTTTCAGCGTCTCCTTTCGGAGACCGCGAACCCACTTTCCGGCACCCCCTCCGGCGAAATCCTGGAAATAGGTTGACTCCCAGACAAGTCGGATGACCCGGGTGTGCACGGCACCCACACCGGCTTGCGGCCAGCGACCTATGTAGGACCGGAGGAGGACCCATGAACTGGAAGGCAGGCCCGCGGCGCCTGACGATGACGTCGATCGCCATTGCGGTGGCAGCAATGGCGGGATCCACAACAGCGATAGCCGTGGACGGCGGCGCAGCGGAGGGCTCGAGCAAGAGCACCAACCTGCTGACCAACCCCGGGTTCGAGACCGGCACGCTCTCCGGCTGGAGCTGCACCGGCAACCTGGGCTCGGTCGTCTCCAGTCCCGTCCACTCCGGCAGCAAGGCCCTCAAGGGCGCTGTCACCTCCAGCGACAACGCCAAGTGCACCCAGACCGTCTCGGTGCAGCCCAACACCGAGTACACCCTCTCCGGCCGGGTACAGGGCAGGCACGTCTACATCGGTGCGACCGGCAGCGGCCAGACCTGGGCGGACACGCCCGGTAGCTACCAGAAGCTCACGGTGAAGTTCAAGACGGGCGCCAGCCAGACCAGTGCCCAGGTCTTCCTGCACGGCTGGTACGCCCAGGGCGCGTACCACGCCGACGACATCGAGCTCATCGGCCCCGGCGGCGGCCAGCCCCCGGTCACGGATCCCACTCCCGGCCCGGGTGAGGACACCGAGGCCCCGACCGCCCCCGGAAACCTGCGTTCCACGGGCAAGACCCACGACTCCGTCGCGCTCGCCTGGAACGCCTCCCAGGACAACGTGGGGGTCACCGGATACGACGTATACCGCGGCACCACGCTCGCCGCCGCGAACGTCACCGGCACCACCGCTTCCGTCAACGGACTGACGGCCGGCACGAAGTACACCTTCACGGTCAAGGCCAAGGACGCCGCGGGCAACGTGTCCGGCCAGTCCAACACCCTTGAGGTCACCACGGAAGCCGACAAGGACAGCGCGAAGATCCCGTTCGGCAGCCACAAGTACTCGTACGCGAAGGACACCACCACGGTCTCCGGCGACCGGGCGGCGAACGACAAGAAGGTCGTGGAGTACTACAACGACTGGAAGGCGAAGTACCTCAAGGACAACGTCTGCGGGAACAGCAACTGGGCCGCGGTCCGCTCCGACGACGCCTCTCACCCCTACGTGGCCGAGGCTCAGGGGTACGGCCTCTCCGTCCTGGCCACCATGGCAGGTGCCGACCCTGAAGCGAAGACCCTGTTCGACAAGGTCCTGACGTACGTCGACGACCACCCGTCGAAGATCGACGCGGGCCTCCACGCCGCCGAGCAGGACGCGCAGTGCAAGAGTGTCAACGGCAGCGACTCGGCCACCGACGGCGACCTTGAGATCGCGTACGCGCTGCTGCTCGCCGACAAGCAGTGGGGCAGCACCGGCACTCACTACTACAAGGGCCTCGCGCTCAAGCGCATCCAGTCCATCAAGAAGAGCGAAATGGTGGCCGCCACGAAGCTCACGAACCTGGGCGACTGGGTCACCACGTCCTCGAACAAGGACAAGTGGGAGAACACGAGCCGCAGTTCCGACTGGCTCATCGGCCACTTCCGCGCCTTCAAGCAGGCGACCAATGACACCTATTGGGACGGCGTCGTCACGGAGCACCAGAAGGCCATCAAGAAGCTCCAGGACCAGCACGCCCCCAACACCGGCATGCTGCCGGACTTCGTGTTCGACACCAAGACGGGCAACCCCAAGCCCGCACCCGCCGGCACTCTGGAGTCGGAGCACGACGGCACGTACAACTGGAACGCCTGCCGCGACCCGTGGCGGATCGGTGTTGACGCGCTGACGTCCGGCGACAGCCAGTCGCGCGACGCGGTGCGCAAGATGAACGCCGGCATCAAGAAGATCACCGGCAGCAACGCCAACAACATCAAGCCCGGCTACTACCTCGACGGCCGGCCCATCGAGGACCGCAACTACCAGTCGGCCGCCTTCGTCGCCCCGTTCGCCGTGGCCGCCGCGGCGTCCAACGACCAGGCGTGGCTCGACTCCCTGTGGAACAAGATGAATTCCATGAAGAGCAACTACTACAACGACTCCGTCAACCTCCAGGCGATGATTGCCGTCACCGGCAACCACTGGGCCCCCACCCAGGCCTCCTGACCCGAAGTCGCTCCATCTGAGACGCCTGTCTCCGCCCTACTCGGGCGGGGGCAGGCGTCCTTTGGTCTGTGACCTCAAGGGAGGCCGATTGGTCTGTGGCCTCAAGGAGGTCGACGATGAGAGCTCAAGAAGGCCCGACGATGAGGTCGTCATCCGCTCGCGGGGGTCGCCTCAAACCAAAAAATCCCGCCCAGCTCAACAACTGGACGGGATCTCGCGAACCGCTGGAACTACAACCGGATACAACCTTCCCGGCTTTCGTGTGGACCTGAGGGGATTTGAACCCCTGACCCCCTCGATGCGAACGAGGTGCGCTACCGGTCTGCGCCACAGGCCCTTGCAACGGGTGAAACCTTAGCATCCCGGCCCGGCTGCCCGGAAATCCGCTTCGGGGCCCGGACCTGGGGCCCAGGGGACCGGAGGGTCACTCATTGGCGGCGCGGGGGCGGTCCTCGTCGGCGTACTGGTCGAAGAGGGGGGTGCGGCCGCGCTCGCGGGCGCGCCGTCCCGCGGGGCGGCGCGCCGCGGGCTGATCCGCGGCCTCCGAGTCGGCCCGCCGCGGGGCCGGTTCGGGGGTGGGCTCGGCGGAGCTGGAGCGGGCGGAGCTCCAGGCGTCCGGGGCACCGAGGTCGACGCCGCCCGTCGCACGCGGGGCGACCGGCGCGGTCACGTACGTCGGCAGGGGCACCGGCACCGGGTCCCAGCTGTCGCCTTGGGCCGGGCCGCGCTCGCGCTGCTGGTCGA
>NZ_LIQY01000005.1 GCF_001418495.1 Streptomyces pathocidini
GCGGGGGAGCGGGGCGTTCTCGCGGGGTGGAACTGATCGAAGGGGAGCGGTGTAGAAGAAGTGCACGGCGCCTGACGGGGGCGCCCGCGCCGAGGGGGGCTCGGTGATCTCGGTGATGTCAGCAGTCTCAGTGATCTCAGCGATCTCAGTGATGGAACGCGGTGGCCACGGCCGCCGGGCGGTCCAGTGGCGCGATCTGGTCGCGCAGCTCCGGCAGAAGCTCGCGCAGGTCTCCGAGGAACATGTCCGCGAGGTCCGCCGTGAACCCGTTGCGGCAGACCACGCGGAGCACGGAGAGGTCCTCGCGGTTGGGCGGGAAGGTGTAGGCGGGGACGAGCCAGCCGCGCTCGCGCAGCCGCCGGGAGACGTCGAAGACGTCGAAGTTCTTGACGTCCTGGGCGGTGGTGAAGGCGAAGACCGGCAGCTCGTCGCCCCGGGTGAGCAGCTCGAAGTCACCCAGCGCGTTGATCCGTTCGGCCAGCGAACGGGCCACGTCCCGGGCCGTCCGCTGGACAGCCCGGTAACCCTCCCGGCCCAGCCGCAGAAACGTGTAGTACTGCGCGGCGACCTGCGCCCCCGGGCGGGAGAAGTTGAGCGCGAAGGTGGGCATGTCCCCGCCCAGGTAGTTGACCCGGAAGACGAGATCCTCCGGCAGGTCGTCGATCGTCCGCCACAGCGCCCAGCCCACGCCCGGGTAGACGAGCCCGTACTTGTGCCCGGAGGTGTTGATCGAGGCGACCCGCGGCAGCCGGAAGTCCCAGACCAGCTCCTCGTCCAGGAACGGGGCGACCATCGCACCGGACGCGCCGTCCACATGCACGGGCACGTCGAGGCCGGACCGCTCCTGGAGGGCGTCCAGCGCCCCGCACACCTCGGCCACCGGCTCGTAGGAGCCGTCGAAGGTCGAGCCCATGACGGCCACGACGCCGATGGTGTTCTCGTCGCAGAGCTCCGCCGCCGCCTGCGGGTCGATGTGGAACCGGCCGCCCTCCATGGGGACTTGGCGCGCCTCGACCTCCCAGAAATTGCAGAACTTGTCCCAGCACACCTGCACGTTCGCGCCCATCACGAGATTCGGGCGGGCGCCCTCCGGGTAGCGCCCTCCCTCCTTCCGCGTGGCCGCGCGCCGGGCCCAGCGGCGCTTGAGCGCCATGCCCGCCAGCATGCAGGCCTCGCTCGACCCGGTCGTGGAACAGCCCACGGTCTGGCCCGGGTCGGGTGCGTTCCACAGGTCGGCGAGCATCGCCACACAGCGTCGCTCGAGCTCGGCGGTGCGCGGGTACTCGTCCTTGTCGATCATGTTCTTGTCCCGGCACAGTGCCATCAGCCGGCCCGCCTGCGGCTCCATCCACGTGGTGACGAAGGTGGCCAGATTCAGCCGGGAGTTCCCGTCGAGCATCAGCTCGTCGTGGACGATCTGGAAGGCCGCGTGCGGAGCCATCGGTGTGTCGGGCAGCCGGTGGCGCGGGGGCGCCTCGGCCATCCCGCCGACCGGGTCGGCCGGGCCGAAGAAGGGGTTCATCGACAGACCGTCCGGCTCGGCGCCGCCGGTGCGCGGACCCTTGTGCAGCGACATGTCGGCGACGCCCTCTCAGCCCTCGGAAACGCTCACGGCCACGGTCCCCTCCGGTCGCGACGATACGGGCATACCGCCCACTCGGCGCGCCCCGTTGCTGCGCGTGGAGGCCGAGCCCGGCCATCCGCGCGGAGGGCGCTCGCCTCAGCGCAGGGACTTGCCGTCCCGGCCCAGCTGCATCAGCGGCCGGCCGGTGACGATGAGCCAGGCGGGCAGCGAGGCCACGCACAGCACGGGCAGCACGGCGGCCTCCGGGCCGAGCACGGCGGCCGTGAACAGGCTCAGCCAGCCCTGCCGGGTGACCCCCATGAGGACGCCGAGCACCGCGCACTCCACGGCGAGTGTGAGGTGCACCTCCGGCGCGACCGCGTGGGCGCAGAGACCGAGGGCGACCCCCACGAAGACCGAGGGGAAGATCCGTCCGCCGCGGAAGCCGCAGGTGGCCGCGAGGATCATCGCGGCGAGCTTCACCACGGCCATCAGCGCGAGTTCGCCCCCCGACCACTTCTGCGGGTCGGCCGCCAGCTCCCGGACCTCGCTCAGGCCCTTGAAGAGGGTGAGATGGCCGCCCAGGACGCCGAGCAGACCCAGCAGCACACCGCCGGCCGTCACCATCAGTACGGGGTGCCCCAGCCGCTGGAAGGCCCGGTGGGTGTAGGGGAACGCGTACACCGCGGCCAGGGCCAGCAGTGCGCCGGCCGAGGAGATCAGCAGGGCGGCCGGGATGTCCCCGTAGTGGGGACCGGGATAGCTGGGCAGATTCAGGTCGAAGCTGGGCTCGGCGATCAGCACGGTCGTGATGCCACCGGCGCCCGCCGCCACGAGAGGGGCGAACAGCAGGTCCCAGAGCGAGGGTTGGCCCTTCTCGGCGCCTGGGTCCGGGCCTTGGGCAGTGCCTGGGTCCGGGCCTTGGGTGGGGCCGCCCGGTGTCGGCGCGGACCGGCCGACGAAGGTCTCGGTGAGGATCAGCGCGGCCGCCACGGGCGTGCCGAACAGCGCCCCGATGGTGCCCGCGCCGGCCAGGGACACCCACAGGTCGGCGGGGGAGCCGGGGGCCATCCTGCGGCCGAACCAGTACGCGAGGGCGATGTTGGCCGCGGTGATCGGGTTCTCCGGGCCCAGACTGACCCCGCCCCCGAGCGCCAGCGCCGCCGCGAGCAGCAGCCCGGGCACGACCGCCACGGGGATGGGTGGTTCGACGAGCCCGGTGGTCGCCGGGTCGGGTCCCGCGTGGCCGGGGATCTTCCAGACGACCAGACCCACGACCAGCCCGGTGGCGGTGAGCACCGCGAGCATCCAGCCCGCGGACCAGCCGCCGATCCCCAGCGCCGCCGGCAGCGAGTGCCACAGGGCGTCCTCGAGCCGCCCGGCCAGCGCGTCGACCCCGATCAGCACCAGGCTCGCGGCGACCCCGACCACCAGGGCCGGAACCGTCAGCCGCAGCAGTGTCCGCGGACCGAGGGCGGCGGGCTGCGCGGAGGCTGAGGAATCCGTGACCACCGCCACACCATAGAGGGGTGAAAGGTGTGAAACGTGACAGAAACTCGAGCCTTGCACCTCACGTGGCGTGAGGGCTCAGGCTGGGCAGCGCACACCCGACCACCCCAGACGAGCCTGATGAGAAAGCGCGGGCGGAAGCGATGAGTTACTCCGTGGGACAGGTCGCGGGCTTCGCCGGCATCACCGTGCGCACCCTGCACCACTACGACGAGATCGGGCTGCTCTCCCCGAGCGGCCGCAGCCACGCGGGCCACCGGCGGTACGACGACGCCGACCTCGACCGGCTGCAGCAGATCCTGTTCTACCGGGAGCTCGGCTTCCCCCTCGAAGAAGTCGCGGTCCTGCTCGATGATCCGGACGCCGACCCGCAAGAGCACCTGCGGCGCCAGCACCGCCTGCTGGCCGACCGGATCGAGAAGCTCCAGCAGATGGCCGCAGCCGTCGAACACGCCATGGAGGCACGGAAGATGGGCATCAACCTCTCGCCCGAGGAGAAGTTCGAGGTCTTCGGAGAGTACGACCCGGACCAGTACGCCGAGGAGTCGCTGGCGCGCTGGGGCGACACCGAGCCGTACCGCCAGTCCACGCGCAGGGCCGCCTCGTACACCAAGGAGGACTGGCTGCGCATCAAGGCCGAGGGCGCGGGCAACACCCATGCCTTCGTGGCCCTCATGGACGCCGAGGTGGCCCCCGACTCGGAGTCGGCCATGGAACTGGCCGAACAGCACCGGCAGCAGATCACCCGGAACTTCTACGACTGCACGTACGAGATCCACACCGGTCTCGCCGAGATGTACGTCGCCGACGAGCGCTTCAGGTCCACGTACGAGCAGATCAGGCCGGGCCTCGCCGCGTACCTGAAGGAGGCCTTCATCGCCAACGCCGCCCGCAACGCGTAATCGCGCGCGGCAACACGCGACCGCGTCCGCAACGCATGACCTCGTCCGCCGCCGCGCCGCGGTGGACCGTGCCGGCCCCGCACCCGCCTCAGGACTGCGGGGTCAGCACCACGGCCGTGCCGTACGCGCACACCTCCGTGCCCACGTCCGCGGCCTCCGTCACGTCGAAGCGCATCATCAGCACCGCGTTGGCGCCACGGGCGCGGGCCTGTTCGACCAGCCGCTCCATGGCCTGGTTCCGGGTCTCGACCAGGGTCTTGGTCAGCCCTCTCAGCTCCCCGCCGAGCATGGACTTCAGGCCCGCGCCGATCTGGCTGCCCAGGTGGCGGGAGCGCACCGTCAGACCGAAGACCTCGCCGATCACCCGCTGGACATGGAAGCCCGGCACGTCGTTCGTGGTCACCACCAGGATGTCCGACTGCTCTCCAGGACCGCCGCCGTACTCGTCGATACCCATCGCACCCACCTCCTCCCGAAAGGATCACGTGACGAACGCCACGGCGCACCCCGTGCGCGTCCGCACCAGGCTCTGGAACCCGACGGTGCCCGTCGGCGTTGATAGTTTTGGGCAGCCATACCCCAGCCCCGCCTGTGGCCGGGCCCCGCTTGTGCCTGCGCCCACGACCCAGGAGCCTGTCAACCGTGACCACCCTTGCGCTCGGCCCCAGCTGGCTGGACCCGGACTATCTGATCCAGACCTTCGGTCTGATCGGCATTCTCACCATCGTCTTCGCCGAGTCCGGCCTGCTCATCGGCTTCTTCCTGCCGGGCGACTCGCTGCTGTTCACCACCGGCCTGCTGGTGGCCACGGACCAGTACCTGCACTACCCGCTGTGGCTGGTGTGCCTGCTGATCGTCGTCGCCGCGGTCCTGGGTGACCAGGTCGGCTACCTCTTCGGCCGCAAGGTCGGGCCGTCGCTCTTCAAGCGCCCGGACTCCAAGCTGTTCAAGCAGGAGAACGTCGAGAAGGCCCACGAGTTCTTCGAGAAGCACGGCCCCAAGTCGCTCGTCCTGGCCCGCTTCGTGCCGATCGTGCGCACGTTCACGCCGATCATTGCCGGTGTGAGCCGGATGAACTACCGCTCGTTCATCACGTTCAACGTCATCGGGGGTCTGGCGTGGGGCGCCGGGGTCACGCTGCTGGGAGCGGCCCTCGGCCAGATCGACTTCGTGCACGAGAACATCGAGGCGATTCTCGTCGGGATCGTGCTGCTGTCGGTCGTCCCGATCGTGATCGAGTACCTCCGCGCCCGTAAGTCCGGCAAGCCCCGGAACGACGGCCCCCAGGACTCGGGCGCTGCCCCGGCAGGCCCGGGCGAGCCCCAGGGCCCCCAGCGCGGCCGCCACGCCAAGCGCTGACCGCGCAACCCGAGCCGCCCCCCCGAGCACGTAACCCCGAGCCGTAGCCCCGGTGTACGTCACGCCGGGGCCCGGTCCGACCGTGGAAATGTCCGACCGTAGAAACGTCCCGGCCGTAGAAACGTCCCGGCTCAGAAGCCGCGCGTCCGCTTGGCTGCGCGGCGTTCCGGGACCTCGGCCGGGACCGGGACCTTGAGCAGCAGACGGGCAATCTCGCTGCCGAGGTTCACCCCGATCGCGATGGCCAGCGCGAGCGCCGCCGCCTTCGTCAGCGACTCCACCCCCGTGTTCGTGCTGCCCTGCGCGAGCCCGAGCAGACCGAAGTACGTGGCGCTACCGGGCAGCAGTGGACCGATCGCGGCCGTGACATAGGGCAGGGCCGACGCGAACCGGTAGCGCGACATCAGCTGCCCGAACAGCCCCACCAGACCCGCCGCCGCGGCCGTCGAGGCCACCGGGTTCATGCCGCCCGTGTAGTGCATGGCACCGAACACGACCCACGCGACCCCGCCGTTCAGCGTGGCCACCAGCACGGTGTGACGTTCCTGCTGGAGCAGTACGCAGAAGGCCAGCGCCAGCAGCATCGCCGCCAGCGTCTGCGTGATCGGCCGCTGGGTGCCGCCCAGCTCCTCCTCGGGCCGCAGCTGCGCGCCCAGCTGGTCGCCCACGTACAGCACGGTCAGCACGCCGCACACGATGCCGACGATCAGGTAGCAGACCTCCAGCAGGCGGGCCGCCGCGGTGATGTAGTAGCCGGTGAGACCGTCGTGGACGCTCGCGACCAGCGCCCGCCCCGGGATCAGCGCGAAGAGCCCACCCGTGATCACCGCCGAGGCCTTCACGTCCGCGTGGGCCAGGCCCAGCGCGACGCCCATCGCCGCCGACGGCATCGCCGCCAGCACGAAGTGGTAGAACTCCGGCAGCCCGCGCTTGGACGCCAGCCACGCCAGTCGGTCGCCGAGCATCGCGCCGATCGCGGCCGCGAAGAACACCAGCCACGTACCGCCCACGAGCAGGCTCGCCGCGCCCGCCAGCGCGCCGCTGGCCACCGTGAGCGCGCCCTTGGAGTAGGGGTGCCGGTTGCGCCGGATCTCCGCGAGCCGCCGGTAGGCCTCCTCCAGGGTCACCTCGACGTCGTCCGAGCAGATGTCGTCCACCAGCTGGTAGACCGCCGCGAGCCGGTTGTAGTCGGTGCCCCGCCGCCGCACGGTCCGGCTGGCCGTCACCGGGTCCTCCACCAGCGAGGCCTGGTACGACACCGACAGCAGCGTGAAGGTGACCGTGGGCTCGACCCGCTCGAGGCCGTAGGCGTGCGCGACGCCGAACATCGCCGCCTCGACGTCCTCGGCCCCCTCGCTGCTCGCCAGCAGCAACTCGCCGATCCGGAGCGTCAGGTCGAGCACGCGCGGCGCCGCCGGGCCGCCCTCCTCCTCGTGCCGCTGGGTGCGCTCCGGGACGGGCCGCTCGCCGGCCGGCATGCGCAGCATCGTGCGCATCCGGTCCTGCCACGGCGCCTCCTTGACCAGCCGGACCTTGGGGAGGCCGCCCGGAGGGGTGGACGCGGGCGCCGGGGCCTGTCCGCCCGGCGGGGCGAACGCCGACCCCTCGGTCTCGGTGCCGAGTTCGGCCAGGAGCCCCTCCGGCACGGCGAACTCCGACGACGGGTGCTCGTCCTCGGGAGATGGCGGGAGCGGCAGCCCCGAGGGGGGCGTGAACGCGCTGTGCGCCTCGTCCGACGGGGGCTTGTGGTCCTCCGGGGCCTCCGGCTCCGGCCCGGCGGTGCCGCCCCGGCCCCTGCCGGGAGGCGTGCCCGTGGTGTCCCTGGCCACGTTCCTCCGCTCCTCCTCTCGAAGGTCTCTCCCCGAAGGGCCTCCCCGCTCCGCGCCCCTGCCCACCATGCCGTATGCCCACCCGCGCCGCCCACCAGGTCCCCCGTACAACGGGCGGGCGGCACACCACCCAGGGTGCACCGCCCGCCCGTTGACGAGGACCGCTGCTCAGTGAGCGGTCAGAGGACCACTCAGTGGCTGCCGCCCTGCGCCTCGAGCCGCTTGACGGAGGCCTCGATCTCGGCCTCGGCCTCGGTACGGCCGACCCAGGTCGCGCCCTCGACGGACTTGCCCGGCTCCAGGTCCTTGTAGACCTCGAAGAAGTGCTGGACCTCCAGGCGGTCGAACTCCGACACGTGGTGGATGTCCCGCAGGTGCTCGACCCGCGGGTCGGACGCCGGCACGCACAGCACCTTGTCGTCGCCGCCGGCCTCATCCGTCATCCGGAACATGCCGATCGCGCGGCACTTGATGAGGCAGCCGGGGAAGGTCGGCTCGTCCAGGATGACCAGCGCGTCCAGCGGATCGCCGTCCTCACCGAGGGTGTTCTCCACGAAGCCGTAGTCGGCGGGGTAGCTGGTCGAGGTGAAGAGTCGACGGTCCAGGCGGATACGGCCGGTCTCGTGATCCACCTCGTACTTGTTCCGCGAACCCTTCGGGATCTCGATGGTGACGTCGAACTCCACGGGTGGCTCCTCCATGATCAGCACATACTTCGGGTGATTAAGTGTCCCTCACGCAGGTGTGTGGTGGCGAAAGGGGCTGGTCCCAGGTGCCCGAGGCCGGATCGGGGCAGTTCAGGTGGGCCGTGGAACGGTGGCGGGCGGTGCCGGCATGGCGACTGCCGGTGGCGTCCGCGCTGGTCGGACTGGCCATCGCGGCCGGAGCGGTGACGGCGGCGGGGCCGTGGGACTCCGGCCAGCGTACGGCCGAGCGTGAGCTCGCCGCGGCCCAGAGCCGCACGGGTGGCGCGGATCACGGCAGCGGCAGCGGTGGCGGACGGTCGGGCAGGACCGGCCCGATGGGCGGCCCTCCGCTCGCCCCCGACGTACTCGCCGCGATCGGCGCGGCCCCGGCGACGCGGTCGCCCGACCCCGTACCGCCGCCGACCGGCAGCGGCCTGGCCGATGCCCTCGCGCCGCTGCTGAAGGACCCCTCCCTCGGCACCCGCACGGCGGCGTCCGTCGTGGACACCGCGACAGGCAAGGAGCTGTACGGATCGGGCGCGGGCGACGCGGCCGTCCCCGCCTCAACTGTCAAGATCGCCACGGCTGTTGCGGCCCTCGACGCGCTGGGCCCCGGCCACCGCCTCGAGACAGCCGTGGTCAAGGGCGCGACCGACGACGAGCTCGTGCTGGTCGGCGGTGGCGACCCGACCCTCACGGCCCGCGACCCGGAGGGCGCCGACGGCCCCGCGAGCCTGCGCACGCTGGCAGAGCGGACCGCGCGCGCCCTCAAGGGCGACGGCAAGCGGAAGGTCACGCTCTCCTACGACACATCCCTCTACAGCGGCCCCGAACAGCACCCCATCGGTCCCAACGAGAACATCGCGCCCGTGAGTTCCCTGATGGCCGACGAGGGCCGCCTCGACGACAGCGCGCGGGGACCCGCCCCGCGCGCCACCGACCCCGCGGCCGACGCGGCACGCGCCTTCGCCGATCGGCTCCGCGACCGCGGCGTCGACGTCGGGGGCGAGCCGCACCGCACGGCCGCGAGCCCCCAGGCCGACAAGGTCGCCTCGGTGAAGTCGCAACCCCTGTCGGCGATCGTCGAGCGCATGCTGACCGACAGCGACAACGACATCGCCGAGGCCCTCGCCCGGCAGACCGCGATCGCCGAGCGGCAGCCCGCCTCCTTCGACGGCGGGGGCCGCGCCGTCGAGGCCCGGCTGAAGAAGCTGCGACTCCCGCTCGGCGGCGCGCACTTCGCCGACGGCAGCGGCCTCAACCGCGACGACAAGGTCTCCGCCGCCCTCCTCGCCCAACTGCTCGTACGCTCCGCCGACCCCCGCCGCCCCGAACTGCGGCCGGTCCTCACCGGGCTGCCGGTCGCGGGCTTCAGCGGCACCCTGCGCAACCGCTACGCCGAGGCCCCGGCCGGCACCGGCGTGGTCCGCGCCAAGACGGGCACCCTCACCGGCGTGAACACCCTCGCCGGGACGGTCGTGGACGCGGACGGCCGGCTGCTCGCGTTCGCCTTCATGACCTCGGAGTCCACCGACGCCAACGGGGCCCAGAACGCCCTGGACCGGCTCGCCGCCATGGTCGCCAACTGCGGCTGCCGCTGACGCCCACGGCCGACGGGAACGGCCGGGCGGCGCGGGTCCGGCCTCCGCGCGTCCCCGGCCGGCCGGGCAACTCCACTCCGTCGGCGCGGCACACCACGTACCGTGAAGTCATGACGAGCATCGGTGGTGCGGAGATGGTCGACTGGAACCTCGCGGTGGCGACCGCGTCCCGGCTCGTGCGGCCGGGACCCGAGGTCAGCCGGGACGAGGCGCGGGCCGTCGTGGCCGAGCTGCGCAGGCACGCGAAGTCCTCCGAGGAGCACGTGCGGTCCTTCACCCGGTTGGCCGAGGCGGGCTCCGCCCCCGGCACCCACGGCACACCGGTCCTCGTCGTGGACCGGGCGGGCTGGGTCAAGGCCAACGTCGCCGGGTTCCGCGAGGTCCTCAAGCCGCTGCTGGAGAAGATGCAGGAGCGCCGCGGCACCAGCCCGGGCGGCGCCGTGCTCGGTGCCGTCGGCGGCAAGGTCACCGGCGTCGAGCTCGGGATGCTGCTGTCCTTCCTCGCCTCCCGCGTCCTCGGCCAGTACGAGACCTTCGCCCCGCCCAGCCGCGACCTGCCCGCCGGGGAGAACGGCGGCGGCCGGCTCCTCCTGGTGGCCCCCAACATCGTCCACGTCGAGCGCGAACTCGACGTCCACCCGCACGACTTCAGACTCTGGGTGTGCCTGCACGAGGAGACCCACCGCACCCAGTTCACCGCCGTCCCGTGGCTGCGCGACCACATCGAGGGCGAGATCCAGTCCTTCCTCGGCGAGACCGAGGTCGACCCGGGAACCCTCCTGGAGCGGCTGCGCGAGGCCGCCCAGTCCCTGACCGGCAACCGGCCGGAGGGCGCGGACCCCGAAGGTGGCGGCCGCAGCATCGTCGAGCTGGTCCAGACGCCCGCCCAGCGCGAGATCCTGGCCCGCCTCACCGCCGTCATGTCGCTCCTGGAGGGCCACGCCGACTACGTGATGGACGGCGTCGGGCCCCAGGTCGTCCCGTCCGTCGCCGAGATCCGTGAGAAGTTCCAGAAGCGCCGGGCCAGCGGCGCCGGCCGCCTCGACCAGGCGCTGCGCAAGCTCCTCGGCCTCGACGCCAAGCTGCGCCAGTACCGCGACGGAGAGCGGTTCGTACGGTCGGTGGTCGACCACGTCGGCATGGACGGCTTCAACCGGGTCTGGACCTCGCCCAACACGCTGCCCACCAAAGCGGAGATCGCCAAACCGGCCGACTGGATCGCGCGGGTGCACCGGAAAGCCGAGGGTGCACAGTAAAGCCGAGGGGGCACCGTAAGGGAGAGTGGTGAAAGGGGCGCGTTCCAGGCGCGAGTACGCCCCTCCAATCACCCTTCTGAGGGACCCTGGGCCCAGGATTGGCGTGCGATGCTCGGGTAACGGCTCGTCTCTGTCACCATCTACACACTCAGTGTGATGAAGGCCGCGCCTGAGAAGCCTGAGAAGTCGTCATCGACATGCCGCGGCTGAGGCCCTCGCCCGAAGGGCCCCGCCCCGGCCTCCGAGGAAGTGAAGCGGACATGGGTCCCCATCCAGCGGTCGCAGCGATACGCCTGGCGGTACGCCGGGTGCTGCACGACGTGCTCAACCAAGAGTCGGCCGGAGTCCCGGCCGGCCCCGAAGCCCGGCGGCGGTCCGGCTCCGTACCCGCCCGGCGCCCCCTCGTCCTCGTCGCCTGCAGCGGCGGCGCCGACTCGATGGCGCTCGCCTCCGCCCTCGCCTTCGAAGCCCCCAAGCTCGACGTCCGCGCCGGCGCGATCACCATCGACCACGGCCTCCAGTCGGGTTCCGGCCAGCGCGCCGCCGAGGTCGCCGCCCGGCTCCGCGCCTTCCACCTCGACCCCGTCGAGACCATCGCCGTGACCGTCGGCCGCCAGGGCGGCCCCGAGGCCGCGGCCCGCGACGCCCGCTACGCCGCCCTCGACGAGGCCGCCGAGCGGCTCGGCGCCACCGCGGTGCTGCTCGGCCACACCCGCGACGACCAGGCCGAGACCGTACTGCTGGGCCTCGCCCGTGGCTCCGGCACGCGCTCGCTGTCCGGCATGGCCGCCGTCTCCGGCGCCCACGGCCGCTACCGTCGCCCCTTCCTCCACCTCGACCGGCAGACCGCCCGCAAGGCCTGCCTCGTCCAGTCCCTGCCCGTCTGGGACGACCCGCACAACACCGATCCCGCCTACACCCGCTCCCGGCTCCGCCAGGAAGGCCTGCCCGCCCTGGAGAAGTCGCTGGGCAAGGGCGTCATCGAGGCCCTGGCCCGCACCGCCCAGCTCTCCCGCGACGACGCCGACGCGCTCGATGCCTGGGCCGCCGACGCCGAGCGGACCGTGCGCGCGGACGCGGCCGACGGAGGCGAGGATTCCGCGGCTCTCGACACCGCCAAGCTCTACGCGCTCCCGCCCGCCGTCCGCCGCCGCGTACTGCGCCGGGCCGCCATTGCCGTGGGTTCACCGCCCGGCTCGCTGTTCGCCAAGCACATCGAAGAGGTCGACCGGCTGATCACCGGCTGGCGCGGCCAGGGAGTCATCAATCTCCCCGGGCGGGTCGAGGTCCACCGCCGGTGTGGCAGTCTGGTGATTCGGCGGCGCGACGAGGCCGCCGCCGAACACTGAGCCGAACCCCTCGGCCGCACCGGGTGCGTACGCCACGAGCCGTACGCAGTGGGCGCGCTGGGACAACCGAGAGTGACACGGGTGGACGACAAGGACATGGGCACCGATCTGCAGTCGGTGCTCATCACCAAGGAAGAGATCGACGCGAAGCTGGCCGAACTGGCCGCGAAGATCGACGCGGAGTACGCGGGCAAGGACCTGCTCATCGTCGGTGTCCTCAAGGGCGCGGTGATGGTCATGGCCGACCTGGCGCGTGCGCTGTCGAACCCGGTCACGATGGACTGGATGGCGGTCTCCTCGTACGGCGCGGGCACCAAGTCCTCCGGTGTCGTCCGGATCCTCAAGGACCTCGACACCGACATCGCGGGCAAGGACGTGCTGATCGTCGAGGACATCATCGACTCCGGTCTGACGCTGTCCTGGCTGCTGTCCAACCTGAGCTCGCGCGGCCCGGCCTCGCTCAACGTCTGCACGCTGCTGCGCAAGCCGGAGGCCGCCAAGGTCGCCATCGACGTGAAGTACGTCGGCTTCGACATCCCCAGCGAGTTTGTCGTGGGCTACGGCCTGGACTACGCGGAGAAGTACCGCAACCTGCCGTTCGTGGGCACGCTCGCCCCGCACGTCTACGGCGGTTGACCCGAGCGGTCCCCCCGCCCCGGCCCAGTGGGCGATACTGCCGGAAACCCGTGGGGAGCCGCGGGAACGTCCGGCGGTCTTCGGCCGTTGGAGCAGGGGAAGACCGGTTTCGGTAACCGTGCGGGGCGGCGTCGGGTGACAATGCTGGGGTACGGTCCGAAGGTCGGACTCGAATAGGTCGGGTAATACACCGTTACGCACAGACGGTTCCAGCAGGGACTGTCGTGCCTCACTGTGGCAGGAGGGACGGGGCGCACGGCGCCCCGTATGGATGGACGTGAAGCGCTACTTCCGTGGGCCGGTCATGTGGATCGTGCTGGCCGTCCTCGCCGTGGTCGTGTTGATGCAGGTCGTCGGCTCGTCCGGCGGCTACAAGACGGTGGACACCGGTCAGGTCGTCAAGGCCATCGCCGACAACAAGGTCCAGTCCGCCGAGCTGACGACCGGCGACGAGAACAAGATCAAGGTCGAACTCAAGGACGGCACCAAGGTCGAGGGCAGCAACAAGCTGCAGGCCAGCTACATCGGGGACCAGGGTGCCCAGCTCGCCCAGGACCTCCAGGCCAAGACCAACGACAACGACAAGAGCACGCTGCCCGACGGGTACACGGTCTCGCCGTCGAAGCAGAACCCATTCGTCGGCGTGCTGCTCTCGCTGCTGCCGTTCGTGCTGATCGTCGTCGTCTTCCTGTTCCTGATGAACCAGATGCAGGGCGGCGGCTCCCGGGTCATGAACTTCGGGAAGTCCAAGGCCAAGCTGATCACCAAGGACACCCCGAAGACCACGTTCTCGGACGTGGCCGGGTCGGACGAGGCGGTCGAGGAGCTCCAGGAGATCAAGGAGTTCCTGCAGGAGCCCGCGAAGTTCCAGGCCGTCGGCGCCAAGATCCCCAAGGGCGTGCTGCTGTACGGCCCGCCCGGAACGGGCAAGACGCTGCTCGCGCGCGCCGTCGCGGGCGAGGCGGGCGTCCCGTTCTACTCGATCTCCGGCTCCGACTTCGTCGAGATGTTCGTCGGCGTCGGTGCCTCTCGGGTCCGCGACCTGTTCGAGCAGGCCAAGGCCAACGCCCCGGCGATCGTCTTCGTGGACGAGATCGACGCAGTCGGCCGGCACCGCGGCGCGGGCCTCGGCGGCGGGCACGACGAGCGTGAGCAGACCCTGAACCAGCTGCTCGTCGAGATGGACGGCTTCGACGTGAAGGGCGGCGTCATCCTGATCGCCGCCACCAACCGGCCCGACATCCTGGACCCGGCGCTGCTGCGCCCCGGCCGCTTCGACCGGCAGATCGCCGTCGACCGCCCGGACATGCAGGGCCGTCTGGAGATCCTCAAGGTCCACCAGAAGGGCAAGCCGGTCGCCCCGGACGTCGACCTGTCGGCCGTCGCCCGCCGCACCCCCGGCTTCACCGGTGCGGACCTGAGCAACGTCCTCAACGAGGCCGCGCTGCTCACCGCGCGCAGCGATGCGAAGCTGATCAACAACCACTTCCTGGACGAGGCGATCGACCGCGTCGTGGCCGGCCCGCAGAAGCGGACCCGGATCATGAGCGACAAGGAGAAGAAGATCACCGCGTACCACGAGGGCGGTCACGCCCTGGTCGCGGCGGCCTCTCCGAACAGCGACCCGGTGCACAAGATCACCATCCTGTCCCGGGGCCGAGCGCTCGGCTACACCATGGTCCTGCCGGACGAGGACAAGTACTCCACCACGCGCAACGAGATGCTCGACCAGCTCGCGTACATGCTGGGCGGCCGCGCGGCGGAGGAGCTGGTCTTCCACGACCCGACCACGGGCGCCGCGAACGACATCGAGAAGGCGACGGCCACGGCCCGCGCGATGGTCACGCAGTACGGCATGACCGAGCGGCTCGGGGCGATCAAGTTCGGCTCCGACAACTCCGAGCCCTTCCTCGGCCGTGAGATGGCTCACCAGCGCGACTACTCCGAGGAGGTCGCCGCGCTGGTCGACGAGGAGGTCAAGAAGCTCATCGAGGCCGCGCACAACGAGGCCTGGGAGATCCTGGTCGAGAACCGGGATGTTCTGGACAACCTCGTCCTCGCGCTGCTGGAGAAGGAGACGCTCGGCAAGGAGGAGATCGCCGAGGTCTTCTCGAGCATCGTCAAGCGGCCGGCGCGCCCGGCCTGGACGGGCTCCTCGCGCCGGACGCCCTCCACCCGTCCACCGGTGCTCTCGCCGAAGGAGCTGACCATGGCCAACGGCGCCCAGCCGGGCTCGGGCGCGGCTCCTGTGTCCACGGACAAGAAGGTCGAGCTCCCCGAGGAGCCCGGCTCGGACAGCTGATGGCGGGCCCAGCCCCGGAATGAAAGCCGCGCCTCCTCGGGTTCTAACCTGAGGGGGCGCGGCTTTCGGCCTTGCGCAGGCAGGCACGTACGAGGATCGAGGCACAGATGACCGACCCGGTGACGCTGGACGGCGAGGGCCGCATCGGCGAGTTCGACGAGAAGCGGGCCGAGAACGCCGTTCGGGAGCTGCTCATCGCTGTCGGTGAGGACCCGGACCGCGAGGGGCTGCTCGAGACTCCGGCCCGGGTCGCGCGTGCGTACAAGGAGATCTTCGCGGGGCTGTGGCAGCGGCCCGAGGAGGTGCTGACGACCACCTTCGACCTCGGCCACGACGAGATGGTGCTGGTCAAGGACATCGAGGTCTACAGCACCTGCGAGCACCACCTGGTGCCGTTCCACGGGGTGGCGCACGTCGGGTACATCCCGTCGGCGGACGGGAAGATCACGGGGCTGTCGAAGCTCGCCCGGCTCGTGGACGTCTATGCCCGGCGCCCGCAGGTGCAGGAGCGGCTGACCACGCAGATCGCCGATTCGCTGATGGAGATACTCGAGCCGCGCGGTGTGATCGTGGTGGTCGAGTGCGAGCACATGTGCATGTCCATGCGGGGCATTCGCAAGCCGGGCGCAAAGACCACGACCTCGGCCGTCCGCGGTCAGCTCCGGGACTCGGCGACCCGGTCCGAGGCGATGAGCCTCATCATGGCGCGCTGAGCGCCTGGTCGTTGTCGTCGTCCTCGGGCAGCTTGCACACCCGCTCGAGGAAGATGGCGGCCGCCACGACGGCGATCCCCGCGACCACCGAGAGTCCGGCGTAGATCGCCTGGTCCCGGCGCGGCCCGGCGTCCAGGCCGTCCAGCAGCAGGAACACGAACGTCCCGCCGTACATCCCGGCCACCAGCGCCGCCACCAGCGCGCTGGCCTGGCCGAAAACGACCGCTCGGGCGGCCATCAACGGGTCGACGCCCTTGGCGTCCGGCTGCCGCTCGCGCTGGGCCTTGAACCGGGCGCGCATGGCCAGGGCAGTCGCGGCGAGCACGGCGGCGATCGCCCCGAGCACGATCGGCGCCGCCACGGGCACGCGCGGCAGGGTGCCGAAGGTGTCCCACAGCCGGGCTCCGGCCCAGGCCAGCACCCCGGCCACGGCGAACAGTCCGAACAGCACTCGGATCCGCAGCTGCTTCACTGGCTCCCTCTCCTCGCGCCGGCGCCTCTCGCCCGTACCCTCCGAGGAGCCTAACGACTACTCGGGCAGCCGGAGTTCCAGGTCGGCGCGCGGTTCGACGCCCGTGCGCCCCACGCCGGCCAGCAGCTCCGTCACCGCCCCGCGCCCCGGCACCTCAGCCTCCGGGTCCACGTCGTGCCACGGCACGAGTACGAAGGCCCGCTCGTGCGCCCGGGGGTGCGGCAGCGTGAGCACCGGGTCGTCGGAGACCACGCCCTGGTACGCCAAGATGTCGACGTCCAGCGTCCGCGGGCCCCAGCGCTCGTCCCGTACGCGCTCGAAGGCCTCCTCGATCGCGTGCCCCCGCTCCAGCAGGGAGGACGGCGGCAGGGTCGTCTTGACCAGGACCACGGCGTTGAAATAGGCGGGCTGGGAGCCCGGTTCGACACCCCAGGGCTGGGTCTCGTAGACCGGGGACACGGCCTTGACCCGTACGCCCGGGGTGTCTTCCAGCGCGTCGACCGCTCCCTGCAGGGTCTCCAGCCGGTTGCCGAGGTTGCTGCCCAAGGCGATGACGGCGCGCTTGGGGTTGCTGAGCGTCACATCCGCGGCGTCCACCTGCTGGACCACCGAGGCGGGCACGGGCTGCACGGTCGGGTCGCTGGCGCTCATACTCGGCTCCGGGTGATGGTGATGGTCACGTCGTCGAAGGGCACGGTGATCGGGGCCTCGGGCTTGTGGACCACGACCTCGACCTCCTGGACCGCCTCGTGCTTCAGGCACTGCTCGGCGATCCGCTCGGCGAGCGTCTCGATCAGATCGACCGGCTCTCCCCGCACGATTCCCACGACCTCCTCGGCCACCACTCCGTAGTGCACGGTCTTCGCGAGGTCGTCGCCGGAGGCCGCGGGGCGGGTGTCCAGGCCCAGCACCAGGTCCACGACGAAGATCTGGCCCTCCTCGCGCTCCCGCGGGAACACGCCGTGGTGTCCACGGGCCTTCAGACCTCGCAGCGCGACACGGTCCACGCGAATCACTCCTGCTGGTTGTGGTGGCTACGGGCGCGCGACCGGCCGAGGCGGGGCATCACGCATGATTCGAATCTACCTGCGAGCACCGACAGGGCCCGCGCACAGGGTTGGTTGCGGAACCGGCAGGGGCCTCAGAGGCCGGCCGTCTTGCCGCCCTCGCCCTCGCCGTCCTCCTCGTCCTGGGTGTCCGCGAGGACCGGTGAGCCGTGATGAGACCACACCTTCCAGCCGTCCGCTGTGCGCCGGAACACATTGGTGGCCACGACGAGCTGGCCGACGAGCGGGCCCAGCTCCCCCTCCTCCTCGGCGGGGCCGCCACTGAGGATGTTCTCGGTGCAGGTCACCAGCGCGGTGTCGGCCACGACCGAGACCTCGACGTCGGTGAGGAAGAACTGGATGTACTCGGTGTTCGCCATGATCAGGGCGTACGAGCGCAGCACCTCGCTGTGGCCGCGCAGCACCGGCCAGCCCGGGTGTACGCAGCTGACGTCGCCCTCCAGCCACATCCCCGACAGGGCCTCGAAGTCGCCCTGCTCCATGGCCTCGTAGAGAGCCGTGTTGGCCTGCTCGACCAGTTCCTGGTCCGTACGGGCCGGGCTCACGCTTTCCCCTCGACCGCGCGGGCCACCCGCACCGCGTCGGCCGTCGCCCGCACCTCGTGGACCCGTACGGCCCAGGCACCCTCGCGGGCGGCGATGGCGGAGACGGCGGCGGTCGCCGCGTCCCGTTCCCGCGCGGGTGGCGGCGCACCGCCGTCCTCGCCGGCGAGGACCC
>NZ_LIQY01000050.1 GCF_001418495.1 Streptomyces pathocidini
GTGTGGTGCGGGTGGAGGGCTGGGAATTCGGGGCGTGGGTGACCGGGGACTGAGTGATCGGGATCTGGGTGGTCGTCAGGATCTGGGTGGTCGTCGGGATCTGGGTGGTCGTCGGGGGCTGGGTGGTCGAGGGCTGGGTGGTCGAGGGCTCCACTGTCAGGTGTGGGAGAAGGCGGGAGAGCCAGGCCGGGAGCCACCAGTTGGCGGTGGAGAACAGGTGCATCAGGGCCGGGACGAGGACCGTGCGCAGGATGAAGGCGTCCAGCGCCACCGCGCCCGCCAGGCCGACGCCGAACATCGCCATCACGCGCTCCCCGCTCAGCAGGAACGCCCCGAACACACAGATCATGATCACTGCCGCCGAGTTGATGACCCGGCTGGTCTCGGCGAGCCCGACCCGCACGGCGCGCTCGTTGTCGCCGGTGTGGATCCACTCCTCGTGCATCCGGCTCACCAGGAAGACCTGGTAGTCCATCGAGAGGCCGAAGAGCAGCGAGCCCATGATGACCGGGAGGAACGCCTCGATCGGCCCTTCCCGCCCCCCGCCCAGGAGTTCGCCGGCCCAGCCCCACTGGAAGATCGCGACGAGGGCGCCAAAGGAGGCCGCCGCGGCGAGCAGGTTCATCGCCGCGGCCGTGAGCGGCACCACCAGGCTGCGGAACGCGACCAGCAGCAGCGCGAAGCCGAGGGCGACGATCACGCCGATGAACACGGGGAGTTTGCCGGTCAGCACGGCCGCGAAGTCCTTGAACATCGCCGTCTGCCCCCCGACGTACGCGCGCAGGGCGCCGCCGCGCTCGGCGGCCGGCACGGTCTCGGCTCGCAGCCGGTCGATCAGCTCGTCGGTCTCCTCTGACTGCGGTGCGTGGGCGGGGACCACTTGGACCACGCCCGTCGCGGCACCCGGGACGAGCGGCACGGCCTCGGCCCGGGCCACCCCGGGTGTCGAACGCGCCAGTTCCGCCAGCCTGTTGAGCTCTGCCTGCCCGTCTCCGCTCGCGGTCGTGTCTCCGGCTCCGCCGCCGTCCCGCAGTTCGGCGAGGATCGTCAGCGGGCCGTTGAAGCCGGGGCCGAAGCCCTCGGCCAGCAGGTCGTACGCCTGCCGGGTGGTCGTCGTCTCCGGGTTGTTGCCCTGGTCTGAGGAGCCGAGGCGCAGGGACAGCGCGGGCACGGCGAGGGCGGCCATCACGACCACCGCCAGCAGGGCGAGCGGTCGCGGATGCCGCTGCACGAAGCCCGACCAGCGCACGGCCGCGCCCTTCTCGGCCACGTCGGGCTCCGGTCCGTGCGCCGCGAGCCCGCGCCGCTGGTGGCGACTGAGCACCCGCACCCCCAGCACGCCGAGCAGCGCGGGCAGCAGCGTCACGGCGGCCGCCACCGTCAGGACGACCGTCAGGGCCGCGGCGAACGCCATCCCGTCGAGGAAGCTCAGGCGGAGCGCCAGCATGCCCAGCAGCGCGATGCAGACCGTGCCGCCTGCGAACAGCACCGCGCGCCCCGAGGTGTTGACGGCCTGCACGGCCGACTCCTCCGGCGTGCGGCCGCGTTGGATGCCTTTTCGGTGGCGGGTGACGATGAACAGCGCGTAGTCGATGCCCACCCCGAGCCCGACCAGCATCGACAGCATGGGCGCCACTTCGGGCACATCCGTCGCATGGCTGAGCAGAATGATCCCGGACGCGGCCACCCCGACCCCGAACAGGGCAGTGAAGATCGGCAGCAGCATCGCGTAGAGCGAGCCGAAGGCGAGAAACAGGACCACGGCGGCGGCCGCGACGCCGACCAACTCGGCGAGGTGGGCCGGGGGTTCCTCGGCCAGCTGCACCGCGTTGCCGCCGACCTCCACCGCCAGGCCGTCCCGCGCCGGTGCCCGCGCCGCGTCGACGAACGCCTTCATCCGTTCGGCCGTCAGCTCCTCCCCCGGCTTGGTGAAGGTCACCGTCGCGTAAGCCGTGCGCCCGTCCCGACTGATCTGCGCCCCGCCCCGGGGCTCGTACGGACTCGCGACCGAGCCGACATCCGGGAGCCCGGCCACTTCGGCCAGGGCGGCCGACATCGCGCGCCGTACACCGGGGTCGCGGACGGTCCCGCTGTCCGGCCCTCCGGCCGTTTCGCCGCCGGCCGCGCCGTCCGGGCCGCCGACGTGCCAGACAATGGTGTCGGCCTCCCCCGAGCGGCCGGGAAAGGCCTTCTCCATCAGCCTCATGACCTGGGCGGACTCGGTTCCTGGCAGCTCGAAAGCGTCGGCGTACCGGTCCCCCAGCGCGCCGCTCGCGCCCGTCACTCCGCCCAGGGCGAGCACCCAGAGCAGGATCACCGTCCACTTGTGCCGGAAACACCAGCGCGCCAACGTGCCCACGACCGCGACTCCCGTCCGTCCGCGAGAGGTTCCGACGGTCTCCGCGGAGCTGCGGCCCCCGCGACCTCTCGCTTCTTCTACACCGGCCGCCGAACATCGGTTCCACGGCACACCGCACTGGAGTCAACGAGACCGGACAGCGGACGGATGCGTGCGCCGCCGACGGTCCGGCGGTCGGTGGACGGTCAGGTGCCGTACGGGGAAGCTGTGGTTGCACTCGGGCGTCACGACCGCGAACGCGTCGGCGGCGGCCGGGGAACTCGGCACGGCCGGCGCCAACGGCCGTCTCGGGCGCGGGTGTCATCGACGGCGAGTCGGAGCCGAGCGGGGTGCCGCGGGGATTCAGGCCTGCTTCGAGGCGAGCGTGACGATCGTGATGTCCGACTCCGCACCCACCCGAACCGGCGGCCCCCACGCTCCCGCACCCCGCGTGACATACAGCTGGGTGTCGCCGTAGCGCTCGAGGCCCGCGACGGTCGGGTTGGCGAGCTCGGCGACGTAGTTGCCGGGCCAGAGCTGGCCGCCGTGGGTGTGGCCGGACAGCTGGAGGTCCACGCCGTACCTGACCGCGTCGTGGATCACGACCGGCTGGTGGGCGAGGAGGACCGAGGCGCGCGCCGGGTCGCGGTCGCCCAACGCCCGCTCGTAGTCCGGGCCTTGGGCCGGTTCCTGGTCCTCGCCCGCGAGGTCGTTGACCCCGGCCAGGTCGAAGCCGGGCAGCTCCACGCGCGCGTTCTCCAGCGGGTGGACGCCGAGTTCGCGGACGTGGTCGACCCACTCGGCGGCCCCGGAGAAGTACTCGTGGTTGCCGGTGACGAAGTACGAGCCGTGGCGGGCGCGGAGCCGGGACAACGGCTCGGCCGCGGGGCCCAGGTCGGCGACGCTGCCGTCGACGAGGTCGCCGACGATCGCCACCAGGTCGGGCTGGGCGCGGTTGATCGTGTCCACGATTCGCTGGGTGTGGGCACGGCCCAGGATGGGACCGAGGTGGATGTCGCTCACAACAGCGATGCGGTAGCCGTCCGCGCCCCGCGGCAGCTTCGCCAGGGGCACGCGGATCCGCTTGAGCGCAGGGCCGTTGAGCACGTCGTACGCCCCGTAACCGACGGTCCCGAGCGCCGCCGCGGACGCCGCCAGGGCGACGCTCCGGGCCACGAACAGCCGCCGGGTGGGGGCGGTTGGGGCAGCGGCCGTGCCGTCTCCCCCGACCGGCTGCTCGGACCCGGCCTCGTCTATAGGTCGGGCGTCCTTCGAGGCGGCCGTGTCTCCCGCCACTCCCCCGCCGTCCGCCGCCAGGACCGCGACCGGAGCCGAGGCCGGTGCGGGGGCGCTCGGCGCGGCGGCGGCCCGCCCGGCGTCCCGGGCCGCGAGCCAGCGCCCGAGCAGTGGCCGCACCGCCTCCCCCACCAATACGGCCAGGGTCAGGTAGAGCAGCACTGCGAGCCACAGATAGCCGGGCCACGCGAGCGCCTGCTCGACGGCGAACGGCGCCCCGGACCGGCCGCCGACCAGCGCGCCCACCGTGGTCAGCGGCAGGACGACGGCCGCGGCTGTGCCGACCCGCCGCCCCCATCCGCCGGGCGCGGTGGTGTCCCGTACGAGCCGCCGCCACAGGTACCAGTGCACGCCGCCCAGCAGCCCGAGGACCATCAGCGCGACAAGGACGAAGACCACGACCATCTCCGGCGGCCCTTACCGTGCCGGCCCGGCGGGCGCGGAGTTCTCCCGCGCCCGCTCGCCGGAGCCCCCGCCATCGGCAGTTTTACGCCAAAGGACCCGTACACCGCGCAACCCGATGAGGCCGACGGCCGTCCCCAGAAGAAAGGACGTGACGGCGAGCAGCAGATGCACCCAGAAGTAGGCGGTCGGATCGCCGGCGGGGTCGAAGGCGAGCCCGCTCGCGTCGTTCCACAGGTTCTTGACGAAGGTGATCCAGATGAACCAGCTCCACACCCCGAAGGCGAGGAGGAACCATGAGGCGGGGCGGGAAAGCTTCATACGCTCCAGTATCACCACCGGTGCCGGGGGACGGCCGGTGGGGTGTCCTGGAGCGTGTGGTCCGCACCACGGTGTCCCCATGCCCCATGTCACACTGTAATTTCAGCGACGTGTCCGCATTCCTCGCCGCGTCCCCCGACGCCTCGCCCTCCGCCGGATTTGGTCGATCCGCTTCCGGATCTGGTCGATCCGCTTCCGTTCCTGCCCGGCGCAGGCCCGTGCCCCGCTACCACGGCGCGGTGTTGACGATCGCCGCCGCCGCGCTGCTGCCCTTCCTCGCGGCCGGCCCCGCGCACGCGGTCGGCAGCGACAAGCAGCAGGAGAAGGAGAAGCAGCCGCGCCCACCCGCGAAGATGTCGGCGGTGGGCGGCCAACTGCTGTCCCGGCCGGGCACGCAGGTCAAGCTCGGACCCGGGGCGCCGAAGCTGCCGAAGAAGCTCTCGGGCCGCTCATGGGTGGTGGCCGACGCCGAGTCGGGCGAGGTGCTGGCGGCGCACAACGCCCACTGGAAACTGCCGCCGGCCAGCACCCTGAAGATGCTGTTCGCGGACACCGTCCTGCCCAAGCTGCCCAAGGACTACGAGTACAAGGTCGACTCCAAGGACCTCGAGGGCATGGGCGAGGGCAGCAGCACGGTCGGCATCAAGGAGCACCTCACCTACTCGGTGCACGACCTGTGGCTCGGCGTCTTCCTTCGCTCCGGCAACGATGCCGTGCACGTCCTGACGGCGATCAACGGCGGCCAGGACAAGACCGTGCAGGAGATGCAGCAGCACGCGGACGAGCTGAACGCGACCGACACGCATGTGGTGACCCCCGACGGCTATGACGCCAAGGGCCAGGTCAGCAGCGCCTACGACCTGACGCTCTTCGCCCGCTCCGGATTGCAGAACGCGGACTTCCGCGAGTACTGCTCGACGGCCAGCGCGCAGTTCCCGGGCGAGGTCAAGAAGGACAAGAAGACGAAGAAGTCCAAGCGGGAGTCGTTCGCGATCCAGAACACCAACCGCCTGCTGACCGGCGACTTCGGGCTCGACCCGTACGAGGGCCTGGCGGGGGTGAAGAACGGTTACACCTCCCACGCCGGCTCGACCTTCACCGGGGTCGCGCAGCGCGGCGACCGGGTCCTTCTCGTGACGGTCATGAACCCGTCGGAGAACGGGCACGACCAGGTCTACAAGGAGACGGCCTCGCTGCTGGACTGGGGATTCAAGGCAGCGGGCAAGGTCGAGCCGGTCGGCGAACTCGTCGCCCCCAAGGGCACCGGCCAGGAGCAGGCCGGGAGGGACAGCGGCGGCGCCGCGGATCATGAGGACCACGCCAAGGCGTCGGTCGCCTCGCCCGCGGACGACTCCGGCGGGATGTGGACGGCGGTCGGGCTCATCGGTGGGGTGCTGGTGGCGCTGGGCGCCGGGATTCTGCTGGTGCACCGCCGCTGGCCGCTTCCCGAACTGGTCCGCCGCCGCCCCCGGGGGGCACAGGGCCCTCAGGGCTGACCGCGCCCTCCTCGGCCTCGTCCGGGCTGCTGTGCTGCGTCGCCGTCCACGCGGCGCAGTACAGCAGCAGCTTGGACATGAAGTTGATCCACAGCAGGAGCGCGACGGGCACGCCGAACGCGCCGTAGACACTCTTCCCCGCGACCCCCTGGAAGTAGCCGCTGAGCAGCATCTTCAGCAGCTCGAAGCCGACGGCCCCCAGCAGCCCGGCGACGACGACCGAGCGCCGGCCGGGACTCACCTGGGGCAGCCGGGTCAGTACGTAGGCGAGCAGCAGGAAGTCGGCCACCACGGAGATGGCCACGCCAGCGACGAACAGCAGGGCGTGCCCGACCCCGCCCCTGGACAGGCCGAGTTGGTCGGTGACCCAGCCGACGGCGCTGCTGGCGAAGGCCGAACCGCCGGCAGCGATCAGCCCGACCACCCCGAGCCCGGCGAGCACCGCCAGGTCCTTGAGCTTGAGCAGCACCGGGTTGCCCGGGCTCTCCTCCTTCTGCCACACCGCCCGCAGGCACTCTCGCAGCGAACCGACCCAACCCACGCCGGTGAACAGCAGCAGCGCGCCGGCGATCAGCCCCACGGTTCCGGCGTTGGCGACCAGGCCGTCGATGTCGAGCTGCTCGGAGATGCCCGGAACCTGCTTCGCGGCCTTGTCCTGGAGATCGTCCAGCTGCTCCTGGCTGAGCAGCACGGCACCGATCGCGGCGCCGACGGTGATCAGCGGGAACAGGGCGATGAAGCTGATGAAGGTGATGGCGGCGGCGAGCCGGTTCCAGTGCACCGTCTCCAGCCGGTCGTACGCTCGCCACGCGTGCGTACGCATCAGCCGGGCGACGACGGGGCCGACCACGGGCAGTTTGGTGAGCCAATCCATGCCGGACGCCTACCCATTGGCGGCTTCCACGCTCACGCGCGGACCGCAATCACCCGTTCCGGTGATGACCCCGGGCCGGTGGGGGCTTACGGGTGCCGGTCAGGGGCGTACGGAATGCGCAGGCGCGTCCACGGGGCAGGCCTGCGCGGGCACGCCGGGGGCGGCGAGGGCCTCCCCGAAGGGGTAGTCGCGCAGCTTGCGCCACTGGCCGTCCGCACCCTGCTCGTAGAGCGCGAACCCGGACGCGGTCCAGGACGCGGCGTACTCCGCCAGCTCCTCGTATGCCCGGTCCATCGCCTCCTCGGCGATGCCGTGCGCGACCGTCACGTGCGGGTGGTAAGGGAACTGCAGCTCGCGCCGGACCGGGCCGGAGCGGACCCGCTCCTGGAGCTCGGCGCACTCGGCGATGCCCTCGGCCAACTTGACGTAGACGACCGGGGAGAGCGGGCGGAAGGTGCCGGTGCCCTCGAGCCGCATGGGGAACGGGCGTCCCGCCATGGCCACGCGCGCGAGGTGGCGGCGGAACGCGGGCAGGTCCGCGCTCGCGACCTCGGTGGGCGGGAGGAGGGTGACGTGCGTCGGGATGCCCTGGGCCGCGGGGTCACCGAAGCCCGCGCGCCGCTGCTGGAGCAGGCTGCCATGGGGCTCCGGGACCGCGATCGAAACGCCGAGCGTTACGGTCCCCACGTCGGTCTCCTCTGCTGCTTGTGCGACCGCGGGTCTGCGGCCGATCCCTGCCAGTGTGCCGGGTGCGCGGCTCGGAGCGCGAGCGTCCTCGGTCCCCCGCGAGCGGGTCGAGGGGCCCCGGCGTCGGGACCCTCGACCTGTCCGTTCGTCCTCGCAGACCCGTTTGTGCTGGTCGCGGCGGTTTCAGGCGGGATGGTGACGGTCGGCGTCAGTGCTTGGCGGGGAGGAAACCCACCCGGTCGTAGGCCTGGGCCAGGGTCTCCGCGGCGACGGCGCGGGCCTTCTCCGCGCCCTTGGCCAGGATCGAGTCCAGCGTCTCGGGGTCGTCGAGGAACTCCTGCGTCCGGGCCCGGAACGGGGTCACCCAGTCCACGAAGACCTCGGCGAGATCCGTCTTGAGCGCACCGTAGCCCTTGCCCTCGTACTTCTTCTCGAGTTCAGAGACACCGGCGCCGGTGAGGGTCGAGTAGATCGTGAGCAGGTTGCTGATGCCGGGCTTCCCGGTCTCGTCGAAGCGGATCTCGGTGCCGGTGTCGGTCACGGCGCTCTTGATCTTCTTCGCGGAGGTCTTCGGCTCGTCGAGTAGGTTGATGATGCCCTTCGGCGCGGAGGCCGACTTGCTCATCTTGATCGCCGGGTCCTGGAGATCGAAGATCTTCGCGGTCTCCTTGACGATGTACGGCGCGGGGACGGTGAAGGTCTGGCCGTACCGGCCGTTGAAGCGCTCCGCCAGGTCGCGGGTGAGCTCGATGTGCTGGCGCTGGTCCTCGCCGACGGGGACGGCGTTGGCCTGGTAGAGCAGGATGTCCGCGATCTGCAGGATCGGGTACGTGAACAGGCCGACGGTGGCCCGGTCGGCGCCCTGCTTGGCCGACTTGTCCTTGAACTGCGTCATGCGGGAGGCCTCGCCGAAGCCGGTGAGGCAGTTCATGACCCAGCCGAGCTGGGCGTGCTCGGGCACGTGGCTCTGCACGAACAGCGTGCACCGGTCGGGGTCGAGCCCGGCGCCGAGGAGCTGGGCGGCGGCGAGGCGGGTGTTGGCACGCAGTTCGGCGGGGTCCTGCGGAACGGTGATCGCGTGCAGGTCGACGACCATGTAGAACGCGTCGTGCGTCTCCTGCATCGCAACCCACTGCCGTACCGCACCGAGGTAGTTCCCGAGGTGGAACGAACCGGCGGTGGGCTGGATACCGGAGAGCACGCGCGGGCGATCAGAAGCCATGCGGCCCATTCTCTCAGGTACGGAACCCAACTTCGCCGTCCGGTGTAGGAACAGTGTGAGGACGCGGGAGGGGGGCCGCTCAGGTGATCAACAACATGGCCGAGAAGGTTGCCGTGGAGGCTTCCGACCACTCGGCGGCGGGCGACGAGGCCGCCGTGATCGCACGGATCCGGGCCGGGGAGCCGGAGGCGTACGCGCATCTGGTCCGGGCGCATACGAGGATCGCGCACCGCACGGCGGTTCTGCTCGGGGCGGGCGCCGACGCGGAGGACGTGGTGCAGGTCGCCTTCCTGAAGGCGTACCAGTCGTTGGAGCGCTTCCGGGAAGGGGCCGCGTTCCGTCCATGGCTGCTGCGGATCGTCGCCAACGAGACGAAAAACACAGTACGGGCGGCGGGACGGCTGCTCGCGGCGGTAGAACAGGAAGCCGCGCTGATGCCGGCCAAGCTGCCGTTAACGGACTCGGTCGACCCGGCGGCCGCGGTGCTCGCGAGCGAACGCCGCTCGCTGCTGCTCGCGGCGCTGGAGGAGTTGGGGGACGAGCACCGGCAGGTGGTGACCTACCGCTATCTGCTGGAACTGGACGAGGCGGAGACGGCCGAGGCGCTGGGCTGGCCGCGCGGCACGGTCAAGTCCAGGCTGAGCCGCGCCCTGCGGCGGCTGGAGCTCCTGCTCGGGCGACTGGGTGTGGAGGGAGGTGAGGGAAGTGACGGACACGCATGACGGGCCGGACGGTTCGGAGGATCTGAGCGGCACGGACGGCACGGGCGGCCGGGACGGTTCGGAGCGGGAGCCGCTGCCGGGTGAGCTGCGGGCTCTGGGGCGGGCGATACGGATACCGCCGCTGAACGCCGAGACGATGGTGGAGCGCGTGCTCGCCGAACTGCTGGCGCAGGCGCGGGCCGAGCGCGCACAGGCCGAGGAAGGCAAGCCCGCACGAAAGTCGGACGACGAGCGCGGGGAGCGCGAATCATGAACCGCGGGCGGCGAGTTGGGGCGGAATTGGGGCGGGAATCCGGATTCTGGAACCTGGGGGGCTCGAGCGGTGTACCAGAGGTGACACGGTGCGAACGCGCCGCGCAGACCGCGAGACCGACCGTACGTTGACCGACCGCAAGTTGGGGGAATCATGCGACGCTTCGCCGCTCTGGCGTGCACCGCAGCGGCCGCGCTGGCCGCTTTACTGACCGCTTCCCCGCCGGCAGCCGCCGGCGGACCCACGACCGTGCTGATCACCTCGCAGACCACCGAGAAGGCCGCGGCGCTGCTGACGGACACCGAGCGGTACCGGCGGCTGGAGCAGCTCCTGGGCCCGGCCACGGCCGAGCAGGCCGGGGACGACCGTGCGGAACCGGCGCTCGACGGGCGCGGGAAGGCCGCCGGGCGGCACATCGGCGTGAGCTGGATGAGCCAGGACGTCTCCGTGTGGCGCACGGACACGGTCTATCCGGACGCCGAGGCAGGCGAGGTGTGGATACGGACGGTGCCCCGGCCCTCGACCTCCCCCGGACTCCATCCGGGGGGACCCCCAGCGCTGCCCGGGAGCCCGGACCAGGGCTTCTGGCACCCGGCGGAGAGGCCCGACGACCTGCGGGCGCTGCTGAAGGACCTCGGGGTGATGGGTGAGGAGCGGGCCCGGGCGGGCAGACCACCGGGCAGGACCGCGGCGGGCGAGGGGAGAGCCGTTCCGGCGGCCGTCGGATCGGAGTCCGGCGGACCGGCCTGGTGGTGGGGCGTGCCCGGCTTCGCCGTGGGGATGGGCATCGGCTGCGGCGGCACCCTGCTCATGCGCCGCTGGCTGAGCCGGAGCAGTCTGGACGAACCAGGACCAAGGCGACACCTTCTGGACATATAGCCCCTTCAGTGCTCTGAGCTGTGCTGAAGCTGTTGCCAAAGGTTTCTTCGTCAACCGGTCGAGCGACGATAGAAATGAGCAGCAACCCGCAGTCACACCGAACGGAGTCCCCCCGTGACGACCACCGAGAGCAGCATCGCCGCCGCCGAGGCGCACAGCGCGCACAACTACCATCCGCTGCCCGTGGTCGTCGCGTCCGCCGAGGGCGCCTGGATGACGGACATCGAGGGGCGGCGCTACCTCGACCTGCTGGCCGGATACTCCGCGCTCAACTTCGGACACGGCAACCGTCGGCTGATCGACGCCGCCAAGGCGCAGCTGGACCGGGTGACGCTCACGTCCCGGGCGTTCCACCACGACCGGTTCGCCGACTTCTGCACGCAGCTGGCCGAGCTGTGCGGCATGGAGAAGGTGCTGCCGATGAACACCGGGGCCGAGGCCGTCGAGACGGCGGTGAAGACGGCCCGCAAGTGGGGCTACCAGGTCAAGGGGGTTCCGGCCAACCAGGCGAAGATCGTTGTGGCCCGCAACAACTTCCACGGGCGGACCACGACCATCGTCAGCTTCTCGACGGACGCCGAGGCGCGGGCCGACTTCGGGCCGTACACGCCGGGGTTCGAGATCGTGCCCTACGGGGACCTGACGGCCCTCGAGGAGGCACTGACCGACAACACCGTGGCCGTGCTGCTGGAGCCGATCCAGGGTGAGGCCGGAGTGCTCGTGCCGCCGGCGGGCTACCTTCCGGCGGTGCGGGAGCTGACCCGTCAGCGGAACGTGCTGTTCATCGCGGACGAGATCCAGTCCGGTCTCGGCCGCACCGGCAAGACCTTCGCGTGTGAGCACGAGGGCGTGGTGCCCGACATGTACGTGCTGGGCAAGGCCCTCGGCGGCGGCGTCGTGCCGGTCTCGGCGGTGGTGTCCTCGGACGAGGTCCTGGGGCTCTTCCGGCCGGGCGAGCACGGCTCCACCTTCGGCGGGAACCCGCTGGCCTGCGCGGTGGCCCTCGAGGTGATCGCGATGCTGAAGACCGGCGAGTACCAGCAGCGGGCGACCGAACTGGGCGAGCACCTGCACGCCGAACTGGGCCTGCTGATCGGTGGCGGGGCCGTGGAGGCGGTGCGGGGCCGTGGTCTGTGGGCGGGTGTCGACATCGCGCCCAGCCACGGCACGGGCCGCCAGATCTCCGAGCAGTTGATGGCGCAGGGCGTCCTGGTCAAGGACACCCACGGCAGCACGATCCGGCTCGCGCCGCCGCTGGTCATCAGCAAGGAGGACCTGGACTGGGGCCTCGACCGGCTGCGCGCCGTACTGGCCGGATAGCGGGAGGGCCGAAAGGCCGGACAGACCGGGGAACCGGGGCGGTCCCGCGAAGGGCCGCCCCGGGCCACCGGAGCAGTGCGGATGCGGGGTCCCCGGCGGGCGGGCCTAGAGTCGGTTCGTGCTGCTTGGGATGATCTGTGCGTTGGCCTCGGCGGTCTGCTACGGGACCGCCTCCGTCCTCCAGGCCGTCGCCGCCCGGGCGACCGCCCCCGGGTCCGGCTCCGGGGTCGACGCCCGGCTGCTGCTGCGGGCGCTCCGGCAGTGGCGGTACATCGTGGGGCTCGGGCTCGACGGGCTGGGCTTCCTGCTGCAGATCGTCGCGCTGCGCTCCATCCCGATCTACGCGGTCGGCGCGGCGCTCGCGGCGAGCCTCGCCGTCACGGCGGTGGTGGCGGCACGCCTCCTCAAGACCCGTTTGCGGCCGGTCGAATGGAGCGCGGTGGGGGTGGTGTGCGGTGGGCTCGCGATGCTGGGGCTCGCGTCCGGGCCTGAGGGGGAGGAGACGGGGAGTAC
>NZ_LIQY01000500.1:0-271 GCF_001418495.1 Streptomyces pathocidini
GCAGGGCCTCGTCCTGCTCGGTGAAGCCGCAGCCGCCCTCCGGCTGGGGGCACCTCTGGCCGGCCGGGCCCGTCTCGTTTGCCGGGCCCCTCTTGTCGGCTGGGCCTCTCTTGCCGGCTGGGCCCTTCTTGTGTGACAGGCCCCTCTTGTTCGCCAAGAAAAGAGCCGCGAGCACCTCGTCACCGTCGGCGACCGGCAGCCCGATGAAGTCGGAGAGCTCGGGGTGAGCGCCGGGCCAGCCCTCGAAGCGCGGGTCCTCGCGTACGTCGGC
>NZ_LIQY01000500.1:279-1396 GCF_001418495.1 Streptomyces pathocidini
CGCCCAGCGCCGCGTACTCGGCGTCGAGCAGCTCGCGGGCGGAGGCGACGATCGTCTGCAGCACGTCGCGTACTTCCAGGTGCCTGCTCATCGCGAGGAGCGCCGCGCTCACGGCGGCGAGCCCCGATTCGGGTACGGAGCCGGTGGTCATGGGCTCACGGTACCCACGGGGCAGCCGGGCCGTATCGGGCCTGCGGCGGCCTGGGTGCAAGGCCGGAGACCTAGGGCTACGGGTCTGGGCGCGCCCGCCGAGGCCCTCCCTTACATCCCGCCGGGTCCATCCCTTATATGGCGTCCCCCTACATGTCGTCCCCCTATGTACCGCTCCCCCTATATGCGGCGCCCCCGTCCATAGGTGCCCCGCCTGTGTGCGGTGCCCTCGTCCCTCTATAGGGAGGCGATGCAGGGAGGCGCGGCTGCGGGGTGCGGGAGCCGCACGGGGTCGCTACGAGGGCGCCGCTTGGGTCGGTCGAATCGGAACATAAGCCGCACATGGGATCAAAACGGCTTCTGACCAGGGGGTTTGTGCTCCGAAGCCGGGTAGGACGCCCGCCGAACGCCCATCGACGGCCCGATAAACCCCAAATCTGGACCCTCATTCGCATTTGCCCAGGTCAGAGCGCATCGGGCGATACATACTCTGTGTGCTTTCGCGAATCCTCCCGGTGAGGCGGACCCCCCTCGGATGTGAGGCCAGGCATATAACCCACGTCACTTACGACCTTCCCTAGGAGTCAGATAAAGGCCACGTGAGCGGGGAGAACGCCGCCCGGGACGGCGGAAAAGACCTCCCGGTTCCACGAAGCGGCGTAGTACGTCACACCTTTGCCAGGGCATTTTGCCGCCGCTAAGAATGGCTCTCGTCGCACGGCACCGCTGAACGAAGGCGGTGCTTCTTGCCGGAACGGCGAGCGCGCCCCACCGCTCGGGGAGCCACGCACCCGCCGTCAACCGACCCGGCCTCTGCGACACCAGCGATTGGAAGAGGTCCACTCATGCCCGTCCCCACGTTCTCCGGTTACCGTCGCCTGACCAAGACCCACAAGCTGTCGGCCGCGGGTATCGCAGCCGCCGGCGCCGCGGCCCTGGCCTTCGCGGTCGTTCCCGGTTCCGCGCA
>NZ_LIQY01000501.1 GCF_001418495.1 Streptomyces pathocidini
TCCGCCCCGATCGGGGCGGACACGGTCGCGGCAGCGTCCGGCGTCCGCCCGCCGACCGCGCTCGCGCCCTCCAGCGTCAGCCCGAAGCCGCGGTCGGTCGACCGAACCGCGGTCTTGACCCGTACGACACCGCCCCGGTCGTCCGCGTCGTACCACCAGCCCTCGCCGGCCGCCTCGTACGCCGCCCGCGAGCCGTGCCGCGGCAGCGCCCGCCCGTCGAGCTCCACCGAGCGCGGCGCGTCACCGGTGTGCACGGTGAAGTGGTACGGGCGTGAGGTCTGCTTGCCTTCGAACTTCCCCTTCGAGGGGCCGACTTCGAGCGACACGTCCCCGGCCCCGGAGCGCGGCGCACGCACCGTCACCTTCTGCTGCGCGTATGCCCCCGAGCGGTGCGCCCGCGTCACGCCGTCGTCCTCGTACAGCGTGAAGGAGGAGGTCCCCCGCGGGTAGACGTCCCAGGCCAGCGGCGACTTCGCGGTGCGGTCCTCGTAGGAGCGGATGCCCGGCCACATCGGCACGGCGGCTCCGGCGCGCACGAACAGCGGCAGCGTGTCGAGCGGTGCGCTGTAGCCGTCGACGGTCACCGGGCCCTGGTAGGTGCGGCCGCTCCAGTAGTCGATCCAGGTGCCCTCGGGAAGGTAGATGCCGTCGCGGACCGCGGAGTCCTCGTAGACGGGTGCCACGAGGAAGTCCTCGCCCGTCAGGAACTCGTACTTCGCCGCGTCGGTCCCGGCCTTCGGGTCGTCGGGGTACTCCAGTGCGAGCGGCCGGACCGGGCCGACGCCGGTGCGGTGCGCCTCGGCCGCGTAGGAGTACATGTACGGCAGCAGCGACTCCTTGAGCTTGAGGTACTTGCGGTTGATGGAGGTGTACGGCTCCCCGTACCGGAAGGGCTGCTTGTCGCTGGCCGCCCAGCCGTCCATGGTCATCACGGCCGGCAGGAACGCCTTCCACTGCAGGTCGCGGACGTACGTCTGCGGGCTGCCGCCGAAGATCCCGTCGACGTCGCCAGTGGTATAGGCAAGACCCGACATGGTCGCGCCCGCGTACGTCGGGATCTGCCAGCGGATGTACTCCCAGCTGCCGGACTGGTCGCCGGACCACTGCACCCCGCAGCGCTGCGCGCCGGACCAGCTCTCGGGGGCCCAGGTGAAGCCGCGCGCCGAGCTGTTGTCCTCGATGCCCTGGTAGGCGTCCTTGCAGCCGTCGAGGGCGAACTTGTAGCCGGGGCCGACCCAGGCCACGTCCAGCTTGGCGACCCGCTGCCCGGCCTTGACCTGGTCGGCGAGCTGGTCGAGCCCGTCCTCGGTCCACATGCCCAGCTGCATCTTCCGGTCCTGGAGGCCCTTGCCGGTCTCGGGCAGGTCCTCGTAGCCGCAGCCGTAGCCGTCGTTGACGAGCATCCAGCCGTTCGGCATGTCGTGCTCGAGGTAGCCGTCGGCGACCTTCAGCGCGTCGAGGGTGCGGCGCTCGCCGCGGTTGGCGTTGTGCAGGTAGCAGTCCGAGTCGCCGATCTCCAGCCCGTACAGCGGCGGCAGGAAGGGCCGGCCGGTCAGCTTCGTGTACTGGCCGATGACGTCCTCGGCCTCGGGGCCCGCGAAGTAGTAGGCGTCGAAGCGCTGTTCCTGCGCGCTGGTGGTGACCGGCTCGGTGAAGGCGTACGTGCCCGGGGCGTAGGTGTTGCGGAAGACGCCGTAGCCGGCCGAGGAGAGGTAGAACGGCACCGAGTTGGGGTGCCCGCCGTCGTCCCAGTTGTAGTCGACGCCGACCTCGACGGTCTTGCCGCGGTGCGAGGTGTTGCCGCGGCCGTTCTGCATGCCGGCGCCGTAGAACTGCTCGTCCGCGCCGCGCGCCAGGGTCTGGGTGGTCTTCTCCCCGTCCCAGGTCAGCCCCTTGGCCTCGGACCAGAGCAGGCTGCCGTCGGCGCGCCGCAGCTCGAAGCGCAGCGGGGTCTTGTAGGCCCGCAGGGTCACCTTCGAGGTGCTGAGCTCGTAGCGGTCGCCCGCGTCGCGCCAGCGGGTGCGGGGCGGGGTGCCCTGCGGCAGGACGATGTCCTTGCCGGTCGGGTCGGTGAAGGCGCCGTCGGGGGCGAGTTCGACGCGGAAGGTCTCCTCCGAGACGAAGCTGACCCGGGCCTGGGCCTTCCCCGCCGTCAGCCGGTAGACCGACTTCGGCGCGTCGGCGGTGAAGCCGGTGACGTCTCCGACGGTCTGCTCGGCGACCCGCGCGCCCTCGCCGTGCGCCGCGCCCGCGGGCACGACCAGGGTGGCCACGAGACCGAGCAGAGCGGCAACGACCGCCGATCTGAGCCGCGTTGGGATTCTGGTTGCTCTTCTCATACGCGCTCTCTAGCGCGAATGACGCGTACACAACCATGGACTATTCGGCCGTCACCCCTGGACTTCCGCGCCGGGCGGACGCCGAAGGCCAGGGGTGACGGCGGTGGTTGGGGGTGGGAGCGCCGGTGGCCGGGGGTTAGAGCGCCACGCCCAGCAGCGCGTCCACAGCCCGCGACACGAGCCCGGGCGCGCCCTCGTCCGTACCGCCCCCGGTGCGCTGCCGCTCGGCCCAGCGGTCGACCGCGGCAAGCGCGGCCGGCGCGTCGAGGTCGTCGGCCAGCGCCTCGCGGATCTCCTCCAGCAGCG
>NZ_LIQY01000502.1 GCF_001418495.1 Streptomyces pathocidini
CCCCGCCGCGCTCACGCCACTGGACGCTCTCCCGCTGACCGCCAACGGCAAGATCGACCGACGGGCCGTAGCCCGAAAGGTCGGTTCTTCCGCCGCCGATGAGTTTGCCGCGCCGGACCGGTCTACCCGGTAAGAGTCGGACGGTGACGAGCCGGACGGTGACCGGTCAGCGAGGAGAGCGCACCATGCAGAAGATCACGACCTTCCTGTGGTTCGACGACCAGGCCGAGGAGGCGGTCGAGCACTACACCTCCGTCTTCGACGACTCCCGGGTCCTGGAGGTCCTCCGCTGGGGCGAGGAGGGGCCAGGGGAGCCCGGCAAGGTCCTGACGATCAGGTTCGAGCTGGCCGGACAGCAGTTCATCGCCCTCAACGGCGGCCCGCACTTCCACTTCACCGAAGCCGTCTCGCTCTACGTCGACTGCCGGAGCCAGGAGGAGGTCGACGAGCTCTGGGCCAAGCTGCTGGAGGGTGGGGAGGAGAGCAAGTGCGGCTGGCTCAAGGACAAGTACGGACTGTCGTGGCAGATCGTGCCGAGACGGCTGACCGACCTGCTCAGCGACCCCGACCCGGCCACGGCGGACCGGGTCATGAAGGCGATGCTTGGAATGGTCAAGATCGACCTCCAAACCATCGAGAAGGCCGCCAGAGGCAATTCCGGCCCGTCCGGCGCCTGAGGTTGAGGTAGTTCAAGCCCGCCCGGCGCTTGAGGCCGAGACAAAACCAAGCCCGCCTGATGCTTGAGCCTGAGGCAAAACCAAGCCCGTCCGGCGTTTGAGGACGAGCCCGGAGGGCGATCGGGGGGCGAGGGGGCTGCGCCCCCCGGACCGAGCGAGGCCCGCCGCAGGCCCTAGCATGGCTCCGGCATGGACATAACCGTCTGGGAATTCCTCGTACTCGCCGCGGCCTCGGCCCTCGTCGGCTTCTCCAAGACCGCGGTCAGCGGCGCCAACACCGTCAGCCTGGCGATCTTCGCGGCCGTCCTCCCCGCCCGCGAGTCCACCGGCGTCCTCCTCCCCCTACTGATCGTCGGCGACATCCTCGCCGTGATCACCTACCGCCGCCACGCCCACTGGCCCACCCTCTGGCGCCTCTTCCCCGCCGTCGCCGCGGGTGTCGTCCTCGGCACCGCATACATGGCGTGGGCCGGCGACGCGGCGATCCGCAACTCGATCGGCGCGATCCTGCTGCTGATGGCGGGTGTGACGCTGTGGCGCCGCCGCGCGGGCGCGGAGGAGGCCCTGCCCGCGCCCGACACCAGCCGAGTCAAGGCCCGTTCATACGGGGTCCTCGGCGGTTTCACGACCATGGTGGCCAACGCGGGCGGCCCCGTCATGTCCCTCTACCTGCTCTCCGCGGGCTTCCGGAAGCTCGGCTTCCTGGGCACGTCGGCGTGGTTCTTCCTCATCGTCAACACCTCCAAGGTGCCCTTCAGCGTCGGCCTCGGCCTGATCGACGCCCGCTCCCTCCTCCTCGACGCGATGCTGGCCCTCTTCGTCATCCCCGGCGCGTTCATCGGCAAGGGGTGCGTGCACCGGATCGACCAGGTCCTCTTCGAGCGCCTGGTGATCGGCGCGACGATCCTCGGCGGCCTCCAACTCCTCCTGCGCTGAACCCCTGCGCCGAATCCCTGCGCCGAGCCCCTTCCGGTACCGGACGCCTACCGACCCCAGCGCAGCCCCGGCGTCGCCACCGGTGCGTCCCACAACCGCAGGAGCTCCTCGTCGACCTGGCACAGCGTCACCGAACACCCCGCCATGTCCAGTGAGGTGACATAGTTGCCGACCAACGTCCGCGCGACACTCACCCCCCGCTCGCCCAGCACCCGCTGCACCTCCGCGTTGAACCCGTACAGCTCCAGCAGCGGCGTGGCCCCCATCCCGTTGACCAGCGCCAGCACCGGCGCGTCGGGGCGCAGGTCCTCCAGGACGGCGTCGACGGCGAAGTCCGCGATCTCGCGGGAGGTCATCATCGCGCGCCGCTCCCGCCCCGGCTCGCCGTGAATGCCGATGCCCAGTTCCAGCTCGCCCGCCGGCAGGTCGAACGTGGGGCTGCCCTTCGCGGGCGTCGTGCACGCGCTCAGCGCCACCCCGAAGCTGCGTGAGGACTCGTTGACCCGGCGCGCGATCGCCTCGACCTTCTCCAGCGGGGCGCCCTCCTCCGCCAGCGCGCCCGCGATCTTCTCGACGAACAGGGTCGCGCCGGTGCCGCGCCGCCCCGCCGTGAAGGTGCTGTCGGTCACGGCCACGTCGTCGTCGACGAGCACGCTGGCCACCTGGATGCCCTCGTCCTCGGCCAGCTCGGCGGCCATGGTGAAGTTCAGCACGTCGCCCGTGTAGTTCTTCACGATGAACAGCACGCCCTTGCCGCTGTCCACCGCCGCCGCGGCCCGCACCATCTGGTCGGGCACGGGCGAGGTGAAGACCTCGCCGGGGCAGGCCGCGTCGAGCATCCCGGGCCCCACGAACCCGCCGTGCAGAGGCTCGTGCCCGGAACCGCCGCCGGAGACCAGGCCCACCTTGTCCGCGACGGGCGCGTCCCGCCGTACGACGACACGGTTGTCGACGTCGACCGTCAGCTCCGGATGCGCGGCGGCCACCCCGCGCAGCGCGTCCGCGACCACGGTCTCGGGAACATTGATCAGCATGCGCATGGGGGGCGTCCCTTCGAGGTCGGCGAGCAGGCGCCTCCAGCCTACGGAGCCCCCACCCGAGAAGCCACGGGTCGTGATCCACCCGGCGCCCCCCCCGCGGCAGCGAACCGTACCCGCGGGCTTGCGGCCCGACCCGGTTGGCGTGTTCATTACGCGTCATGGCGATCGTTGTGCTGGTGGGAGCCCTGGACACCAAGGGCGTGGAGTACGGATGGATGCGGGACCGGCTGCTGCGGGCGGGGGTGGAAGTGCTGCTCGTGGACGTCGGCGTCGTCGGCGAGCCGAGAGTGCGGCCCGACGTCCCGCGCACGGAGGTTGCCGCCGCGGCGGGCCGGGACGTGGAGGAACTCAAGGCCGACGGCGACCGCGGCGCGGCCGTCACGGCCATGGCCCAGGGCGCGGCCGAGATCGTCCGGCGGCTGTACGTGGAGGACCGGCTGCACGGCGTACTCGCCATCGGCGGCAGCGGCGGCACCTCCATGGCCACGCGCGCGATGCGCGCCCTGCCGCTGGGCGTACCGAAGTTGATGGTCTCCTCGATGGCCGCCGGGGACGTGACCCCGTACGTCGGCTCGTCCGACATCGCGATGCTGTACAGCGTCGTCGACATCGCGGGCGTCAACCGCGTCCTGACCCCGGTCCTGGCCAACGCCGCGGACGCGATGGCCGGCATGGCCCGGGGCTATGCCGCCGGGCGGGCCGAGCGGTCGGTGGACTGGGCGGCGGGGGACGCCAAGCCCGTGGTGGCCGCCTCGATGGCGGGCGTCACCACGCCGGGCGTGGACGCCGCCCGCGAGCGGCTGGCCGAACTCGGCTACGAGGTGCTGGTCTTCCACACCAGCGGCTCTGGCGGCCGCTCCCTGGAGGCGCTGGCTGAGCAGGGCCTCTTCGCGGGCGTCCTCGACCTGACCCTGAGCGAACTCGCGGACGACCTCGTGGGCGGCATCCTCACCGCCGGCCCCGACCGCCTGGAGGCCGCCGGGCGCAGGGGTATCCCGCAGGTGGTGAGCCTGGGCGCCCTGGACATGGTGAAGTTCGGCCCCCTCGATTCCCTCCCCGAGCGCTTCCGCGACCGCCACGTACGCGTGCACAACCCGTCCATCACGGTCATCCGCACCACCGAGGCCGAGTGCGCCGAGCTGGGCCGCCGCGTGGCCGCCAAGCTGCGGGCCGCGACCGGGCCCGCGTCGGTGCTGCTGCCGCTGCGCGGGCTGTCCACGCTCGGCGCGCCCGGCGGCCCGTACCACGACCCGGCCCTCGACGGGGCGCTCTTCGAGGCCCTGCGCGAGGGGCTGCGGTCCAGCGGCGTCGGGATACGGGAGGTGGACACCCACCTCAACGACCCGGCGTTCGGCCGTGCCGCGGCAGAGCGGCTGCACGCGATGATCACTCGGCGCGGGGCGGCCGGGGAACCGGGGGAGTGACCCGAACGGGCCCGGCGGAGCGGCGAACGGAACCCGCCGGACCTTGACTTGAGGCATGCTCCACCCAGACCTCGCCGACGTCGCGCAGCCCCGCGCCCTCGTCGCCCTCGGCGTGGTCGCGCTCCTGACCACGGTCGGCTTCACGGCATCCGGAGCACTGGCCCCCGCCGCGGACCGGCACCGCCCGGCCCCCGCCTCCTCGCAGCGCCCCACCCATGCACCGAGCCCGGCCGCGCACCAGAGCACGCCGCCCCCGTCGGACACCCGCCCGGGCAAGTAGCGGCTGGTCGGACAACACCCGCGTCTGGCAGGGTAGTTGGGCAAGTTGAATGCGGCCGTCCGGTTCGCCGCGGGCTACCATGCACGGCATCCGGAATGATCATTTCCCCCACGGAGGAGTACCCCATGGCAGTGGACGGGGCCGGCAACCAGGACTCCGGAAGCGGCGCGGCCGGCGTCTGGACCGGCCGGGACCTGCGGCAGGACAAGCCGCACAGCGCCCGGATGTACGACTTCTACCTGGGCGGGAAGGACAACTACCCCGCCGACCGGGAGGCCGCCGCCAAGGTCGTCGTGGCGTACCCGGGCATCATGGTGTGCGCCCGCGCCAACCGCGCGTTCATGCACCGCGCGACCCGCCACCTCGCCAAGCGCGGCATCCGCCAGTGGCTCGACATCGGCACGGGCATCCCCACGAGCCCGAACCTGCACGAGGTCGCCCAGACCGTCGCACCCGACGCCCGCGTCGTGTACGTCGACAAGGACCCCGTCGTGCTCGCCCACGCCCAGGCGCTGCTCAACAGCTCGGACCAGGGTGCCACCGCCTACATCGAGGCAGACGTCCTCGACCCCGAGGCGATCCTGGCCGCTCCGCAGCTGTCCGCGACGCTGGACCTGAGCCAGCCGGTCGCGCTCAGCCTCAACGCGCTGATGCACTTCGTGACCGACCAGCAGGACCCGTACGGGATCGTGCGGCGGCTGCTGGCCGAGCTGCCCTCCGGCTCCGCACTCGCCCTCTCGCACTGCACCCCCGACTTTGACCCGGCCACCTGGCAGAAGGTCACCGACATCTACACCGGTGGCGGAACACCCGTGCGGTTCCGCACCAAGGCCGAGGTCGAGGCCTTCTTCGAGGACCTCGATCTCGTCGAACCGGGTGTCGAGGTCGCCCATCGGTGGCACCCGGACGAGGACGGCGCCCGCTCCCACGTGACCACCGGCGAACTGACCGACGCCGAGGTCAGTCTCTGGGTGGGAGTGGGCCTCAAACCGTGAACCCGCCGGCCGGCCCGGGACGTGTGGGCTGAAACCGGCCCGGGTGCCGGGCTCCGCCGCCGTGGCCACTCGCCGTCGCGCTCGGCGCCCACCCCCTCGGTGCCGAGCGCGACGGGCGGCCGAGGCCCACGGGTGCTATGCAGGGAGGGCCCCACCGCAGGAGCCGGCCGGAACCGCGGCAGCCCGACGAGCAGCCGTCTGCCTGTCTGCCAGGAGGTGAGCGTGGCTGAGCATGGCAGGACCGGGCCCGACGCGGCGGACTTCCCCGCACGCCGCGCCCCGAAGGCGCGCGACCTCCGCGAACTGGACCGGGACGTGGCCCGCTGCCGCGCCTGCCCGCGACTCGTCGCCTGGCGGGAAGAGGCCGGGCGGGTCAAACGCAAGGCGTTCCTCGACTGGGACTACTGGGCCAAGCCCGTCCCCGGCCTCGGACCGCCCGACGCCGGGCTGGCGATCGTCGGCCTCGCGCCCGCCGCGCACGGCGGCAACCGCACGGGCCGGATGTTCACCGGCGACCGCTCCGGCGACGTCCTCTTTGCCGCCCTGCACGCCGTCGGCCTCGCCTCGCAGCCCACCTCGGTGACGCGCGACGACGGGCTGGAGCTGTACGGGGTGCGGATCGCCGCCCCCGTGCACTGCGCGCCGCCCGCCAACAAGCCCACCCCGGAGGAGCGTTCCACCTGCCGGCCCTGGCTCGCCCGCGAACTGGAGCTGCTGCGGCCGACGTTGCGGGCGGTCGTCGTCCTCGGGGCGTTCGGCTGGCAGGCGCTGCTGCCGGTCCTGGCCGAGGCGGGCTGGCAGGTGGGCCGCCCACGCCCCGGGTTCGGGCACGGCGCGCACGTCGAACTCGCCGGCCCGGCAGGCGAGCCGGCGCTGCACCTGCTGGGGTGCTACCACGTCAGCCAGCACAACGTCTTCACCGGCCGCCTCACCCCGGCCATGCTCCGTGAAGTCCTCGCACATGGCGCCGAGTTGGCTGGCATCGACCACACTGGGCCGTGAGCCGGCGGCCGCGTCCTCGGACGTACGAGCCGTGCCCTCGGGCGTACGAGCCGCGCTCTCAGGCACACGGAGTGCGCCTCAGGGGCGCGGCTCAGGTGTACGAAGGGCGGCCGCCGCGGTGCGTCACGCCTGGCCGGTGTCGATGCGCCGGACCTTGTCACCCGCGATCTCGAAGTGCCACTTGGTGCGCATCTCGCCCCACATGTCGTTGCTGTAGCGGGCGATCAGGTCGTGGCCGTTGTTCGACTGGGACTCGACCTCCATGTGGCCGTGGGAGATGAAGATCTCGTTGTCGGCCCACTGGTGGAGGTCCCGCTCCGACCCGTCGTCGGTCATGACCGCGTCGGGTGCCAGCAGGTTGAAGTACTTGTCCCGGTCACCGCTGTTGATCGCGTCGACCACGGCGCGCACGGTGGGGTCGGACAGCTTGTCGGTGCGGATCATCGCTCTTCCTCTCCCAAACGGCTCCCAGGGCTTCCGAGGGGCCCGATGGATACGGAACGGAATCGGACACTCCACCGATTGTCACCCATTCGGCCTGCCCGCGCTCAGCCGAGGAGCCCCGTGATCGCCTCCGCCGCGTCCGTCCGGAACGCCGACTTCCCCAGCATGACGCGCCGGTTCCGCTCCGGTCCCGGCGGGACGAGCCGGTCCACGGTCGACAGCAGCTCGCCCGGCCCGTCGGCGTACGCGGAGAGGCCTGCCGCCGCCATCTCCCGTACACCCTCGGCGCCGTGCCCCGGCAGCGGCCGGTAGCCGACCACCGGGAGCTCCGCGGCCAGCGCCTGCACGGCCGTCTGGCCCGCCGCGTTGTCCACCAGCACCCGCGCCGCCGCCATCAGCCCCGGCATGTCGCCCACCCAGCCCAGCGCCAGCACCCCCGGCAGCCCTGCCGCCCGGTGCCGCAGCCGCTCGTCCCGCCCGCACAGCAGCACGGGCAGACAGCCGTGGTGCGCCAGCGTCAGTGCCGTGGACTTCAGCGCCGTACCCACCCCCCACGCCCCCGCGGACAGCAGCACGGCCGGGCGGCCGGGGGAGCGGCGGTCGAGGATCGTCCGCCAGTGCGCGGGTGGTGCCTGCGCGGCCTCGCCGAACT
>NZ_LIQY01000503.1 GCF_001418495.1 Streptomyces pathocidini
GGCGACGGCACTGAGCCACGTGCCGGAGTCCGGTGGTGTTGAGCTGGCCGGAGTCGGGCGGTGTTGAGCCGGTGCCGGAGTCCGATGGTGCTGGGCCGACCGGCGCCTCGGTGCGGGGCTGCCGTCGGGGCCCGCGGCTTCATCCGCCGCCGCTGCGACGGCACTGAGCTACGGCGCCGGAGTCGGCCGGTGTCTGGGCCGGTGTCTGGGCCGGAGTCGGTCTGGGCCGGTGTCGGAGGCGGGCGGTGCCTGGGCCGACTGCCGCCTGGGCGGTCCTCGGGGCTCGTGGCCTCCCCCTCACCCCATGGGCATGGAGTGCGGCGTGCGTGGGGTCGCCGTCGAGTCGGCTGTTTCGCCGGTTGTCCGTGGGGGTGCTGACGGTTTCGACGTCAGGATGGCGTCACCGCTCGGGACCGCCGGTACGGGCGACGGCGGGGCCGCGTTCCCCGGGGGCGGCGGGCCGGTCGGGCTGGCTGTCGCCGTGCCCGCCGCGTCCGCGGCGATCGCGTCGAAGTCCACGAGCCCGGTGCGCTCCAGCATGGTGATGTGGTCGAGCACGGTCGCGTTGGCCGCGTCCGCCAGCTCGCGGATGAGCGTGTTGCGGGTGGAGTTGCGCACCTGGCCGATGAGGCCGAATACCTTGCCGTGCGCGGCGCGCAGCAGATTGACGAACTTCCGCTGGTATTCGATGCCTTGGGCGTCCGTCAGCTGGTTCAGCCAGCCCTGCTGCTGCTCGTTCGGCTGGTTCGGCAGCTCGAGTCCGAGCTTGGCCGCGGCGTCGCGGGCGCGCTGGTCGAGGTCGGTGTGCCCCACGACCAGGTGGTCGCCGGCGTCCCGGATCGCCTGCGTCGGGGCACGCTCGACGGCCTGCTGCCCGGCGGGCAGCTCCCACAGCCCGGCCAGCCGTACCTTCGTGAGGAAGTCCCGGTCAGTGGCGGAGAGCGGGCCCCACTGCGTGGGTACGGTCTCGGCCTCGAGGTTCGCCAGACCGGTGCCGGAGCGGTCGGCGTAGGACCACACGGGGAAGAGCAGCGCGCCGAGCGTGGCCACCAGGGCGACGAGTATGAGCTTGGTTCCGTTCAGGTGGCGCAAGGTCTCTCCTGCGATCAGCCAACCGGGAACGAGAAGGTGTGCGAGATGCGTACGCCTTTATACGGGGTTCGTGGGGTTGGTGTTCAGCGCTCCGGCGGATGGGCCGAAACCCGTCCGGCGCGTGCCCGCGGGTGAAGCGGCGGAGAACTGGTGCGCCGTGACCTTCACCGCGGCCGTCCTGATCGCCCTCCCGGGCCGTCGGGGCGGCGGCCGCAGGGGCGGTACAACCTGCTCAACCTCACGATGCCGCAGTAGGGCTCCGACGTGCGCGACGTCGACCTCGTCTACTGGACCTCTGGCCGGAGCTGCGGTTCTACCTGCTCTTCATGGTGGTGGTCGCTATGAGGCTGACCTACCGCAGGTCGTCGTGTTCTACTGCGTGTGGGGCGCGGCCGCGGTGCTCGCCCCGTGTCCGGATTCCCGCTGCTGATGCTGGCGACCGACCCGAGCGGAGCCTGGTACTTCATCGCGGGACTCGCCTCACGGTCCCGCCGTACGGTGCCAACGGCACGGGCGATCCGCTGAGGTTGGCTATGGCAGTGAGTGAGGGGCCTCGTGTTTCCGGACAGCCATCTGGCTGTCTAATTTCACGCAGCTATTCGCAACTTCTCATACTCGGCAGGGGCTTCGCATGGAGGGCGGTAACCCACCGCCGTGTGGAGGCGTTTGCGATTGTACGGAATTCGATGTAGCGAGTGACGTTTCGTTATGCCGCCCTTCGGATCAGGCAAGCCACCTCAGAGATCATCTGGCTCGACTTCGATGCGATCTGGACGATTTCCTCATGGAACCTGGTGGACCCCTTACAGGGTGGCGCCACTCTTCCCTTACTTCCTTCTCAAAGCAATCCATGGGGCTTATCCGGAAATATCGGTCACCTTGCTTCCCTTCTGGCCTTCCGATCAAGATCAAGTGAAGATCGCCAAGTGGGTCACTTTTGATCCGCCGTCAGAGGGTCAAAATTCAGGCGACATCTGCGTCCTATTTGGTAGACAGTTCGCCTGATTTGATTGCTGCTTTGGTGGTCGTCATGGAACTATTAGCCTCGGCTGTCAAGAGCGGCGGCTTCAGATTCTTTTTGGTTCATGTAGGAGAAATTTCATGACCACTTTCGCAAAGCGTCGTGTGTCTGCGGGTATCGCTGTCTCGCTTTCTGCTGTCCTAGGAACGGCCATGCTGGACACGTCCGCATTCGCGGCCGATGATCCTGTCGGCAAGGGTGCATCGACCCAGGGTATCTGTGATGACTACAGGAAGATCACCGAGGATCAGTACCGTGACAGCAACGGTGCTGCCGACCCCTGGGACGATGCGGGTGACGGAGAGACGGTTGGGGCGATCATAGGTGAGGCCGCTTACGGGTGTGATGGGACGATCGGCGGCTTCATCCGAATGGGGTTCGAGGCGCTCTTCAAAGAAATAAACAAATGGTTCCATCCTCATCATGCCCGGTTCCAGCTGAACTCCGGGGAAATGAAGGCCCAGCTTGACCGCTACCCGCGCATCAAGAACACCATTGACGGTCAGATGGGTCAGAATTTCCTCAGCCCCTTCTTGAGCAACCCCAATGGTGCGGACAGTGCGTATCTGCGGTCCGTTTTCGACGCGATGATCAACGCCAAGAAGAAGATCATCACCGACGATGCCCGCAGCACCCTGCGGAAGATGGGTGACTCGCACCTGGAAGAGCACGTCGGCGCACTCGATATGCGTGCCCTGGCGGCCTACGTCTACGACGAGACCGATGACGGGGAGTCCGCTGCGGAGGTCGACCGTCTCCTGGAGGCCATGCGCGCCTTCCTCAACGATGAGCTCAAGCAGGTCCACGTCACTCGCGCCCGGCCGGGGGACAGCGGTGACGACGACAAGAAGGGCGATCTGGTCGGGGAGGTCAAGGTGGGGCATCAGGTCCTCTGGTTCCGAGGCAATGACGAACAAGTCCACCTCCCGGACGGGGAGGAACTTCCTCTGGATCAGCGCGTTGCCTACGTGACTGATTCCACGGTGAAGATGTATTCCGATGTCTGGGACGCTGACGCCGGATTGAATCAGGACGACCATGTCCTCAAGGTGAACCAGTCCATCCCCACTACGCCCGGAAAGGACTACTCCCTCGGTGGCACTGTCGGAGACGAGCAGCTCGTTACAGTCTCCACTGTCACCGCGCCCACCGCAGGATCCTTCTACCTGTCAGCCAAGCACAGCAACAAGTTCATGGACCAGCGGCAGCAGTCGACCGTCCCTGTCACGCAATATCAGAGCAACCAGTCGATCGCCCAGAAATTCCGCCTGGTCCCTGGAGGCGCCTCTTATCCGGGCGGCTACAAGATTGTCTCCGAGAGCAGCAACCAGTGTCTGGCGCCCAAGATCACGGATTCAAAGATCGGCCAGACCTCATGCACCGTTCCCCAGGACCCCAGTGTGATATGGCGATTCCAGCCCATGGGTGACGGCCAGTACCGAATCGTCAACTGGTACACGGGCAAGGCCATCGATGTTCCTGGGAGTTCGCAGGCCAACAGCGTCGATCTCATCGAGTACACACCGACCCACAGCGACAACCAGCGCTTCCGCCTCAGCAAGATCGGATGATGTCGGGAACCGGAATGTGAGTTCGGGTCCTGTTCGCGCTGTGCGCCTGCACCCACCCAATGGGGCAGGCGCACAGTCGTTCCCCCACAGGTGCGGCTGGGCGCCCGACAGCAGTACGAGCACCCCGGCGCAGAACGGCCTCGGTGCGGTGGGGAGCAGTCCGTTCCATGTCCGCCGCCTCCCAACTGATTTCGGCGTTCGGAGACTCCAGTGCGCCGCAGATGGGCATGCGGCCGGAAGCTCCGGCAGGGCTCGTCATGTTGAAGTGTTGAAGCGCAGCACCCGTTGGGCGCGAGACGCACCCAGCTGCGCAGCTCCAAGCGGGTGTTCATGTGCCCCTCTACGTACCGGCAGCCGCTACTCGTTGGTGGTGCGATAGGTGAAGGGTTCGGATCGGCCAGGCGGTGGTCGATGTGCCGTCAGGACACGGCTGCGGGGGGCCAGACCGTAGGCGAGGGTCGGTCGCCGACTCGCCCGGCCCCGGGCGCGTGCCCGCGGTGCGCAGGCGCTCACGCTCCTGCACGGGGTGGGTTCGACAGGTTCAACACATTGACCGCCACCACCTGGCGCTCCTCTGAACGAACGGTGCTGTGATGCCTGTTGAGGGGAAGGAAACGGCGATGCTGAAGGAACCGCCCCACACGCCACCGCCCCGGCAGGCGGCCGAGCCGGTGCCGGGAACCCAGATCCCGTCCATGCCAGGCGGCTATCCGTTCCTCGGGCACGCGCTGCAGCTGCGCACGCGCCCGCTGGAGTTCGTCCAAGAGCTGAGGAAACACGGTGACATCGTCGCGTTCCGGCTGGGTACGAGGGACGCCTACGCGGTCAACCACCCGGACCTCATCCGCCAGATGCTCGTCACCGATGCGAAGAACTTCAGGAAAGGAAGGATGTTCGAGAAGGGGCGACTGGTGGCCCGGAACGGCCTGTTCACGTCCGAGGGCGACTTCCATCTGCGCCAGCGCCGGATCATCCAGCCGCTGCTGCGCCGGGCGCACATCCAGCAGTACACGTCCACGATGCACCAGATCGCACACGCCCAGGTGGATACCTGGCGCGAGGGCCAGGAAATCCGCATGGACCGGGAGCTGTTCGACCTGGCGCTGGCCACGGTCACCCGGGTGCTTTTCTCCACCCGGCTCGGCGAGGGCAGGTCCGCGGCCGTATGCCGCTCCCTGCCCGTCCTCTTGGAGGGACTCGGCCGGCGTGCCGTGGCCCCGATCGACCTCCTGGACAAGCTGCCCACCGTCATGAACTACCGGTTCGCCAGGGCGCTCGCCCAGATCCGCGGCGTGATCGAGGACATCATCGCCGAGCACCGCTCCCGCCCCGCCGGCAGCGAAGACCTGCTGGCGGCGCTGCTGGCCGCGCGCGATGAGCAGAGCGGAGAGGGCATGAGCGATGAGCAGGTGTATGACGAGGTCGTCACCATGCTCATCGCCGGAACCGAGACCACCGCCGGAGCGCTCAGCTGGGCCTGCTACCTGCTGAGTAGGCATCCGCAGATCCAACGACGCCTGCAGGCCGAGCTGGATGCGCAGCTGGGCGACCGGGACGTGGGCTTCGACGACCTGGGACGGCTGCGCTTCCTGCATCAGGTGATCGCCGAAACCCTCCGGCTGCACCCCTCGACGTGGATGCTCATGCGCAGCCCTGTCACCGATGTCGCCCTGGGGGAGCGCGTCCTGCCTGCCGGGGCGATCGTGCTGTTCTCGATCTACGCCCTGCAGCGTGACCCGTCGCTGTACCCGGACCCGGACGTGTTCGACCCGGACCGCTGGGTGCCCGGGCGCACCGCGCAGCTCCCGAAGGACGCCTACATCCCCTTCGGGGCCGGTATCCGCGGCTGCGCGGGCGAACAGTTCGCCCGCGCGGAAATGGCCGTCATCCTCAGCGTCATCCTGCGCCGCTTCACCCTGCAACCGGCCACCGCCCGGCCCGCCAGGCCGATTGTCCGGCTCATCCCCATGCCCGGCGCCATGCCGCTGACCGTCCGCCGCCGCCCGCACGGACACGGAATCCAGGCGGTCCGGTGAGCCCTGTCGATCACGCTGTCTCCCGGGCTATCGCCTACCTCGTCCGGCAGCACGAGGCCGCATACCCGGATGCGGTCCATGTCATGGGCGCCTATTCGACAGCGAAGTTCGTGGAGCTGTACGCCAAACACTTCGCCCTGCCCGCCGCATACATCCATAAGTTCTCACGGTTCCGGTGCGAAGGCAGAGCCTTCCACGTCGCTTTGATCACCGACGCGCTCCAAGACGCCGCCGACGCCGGCCACAAGGACTGCCAGCATCTGGTCGAGGAGAACGCCGCCTATCTGCGCACGAGCAAAGACGGGCAGTCCTGGCGCTACTTTCCCGGTTTCGAGCCGCTCCCTTACGACGGCGACAGTCTCGGCGTGATCGCCCAGGTACTGGTGCGGGCCGGGCGTGCCCGGCCCGAGGACTTCGAGGGCGCCTTCGCCCTGGCCGCCGCGAACGCTTGGGACGACGGGGCGGTGAGCACTTTCTTCTGCGAAGCCCCGGACCCCCGGCAGCGCATCGAGCTGAACAGGCTCTGGGGCCGCGGCCGGGACGACACCGGGCGTGACGCGGAAGTCGTCGCCAACCTCATGTACGGGGCCCTGCTCTACGAGCGGCATGTCGGGCCCTGCGCCCTGGCCCCCCGGATCCACCCCGCCGTCACCTGGCTGCTGAAACAGCAGCAGCCCATGGGGTTTTGGCGTGCCTCCTGGTACGTGGGCATGTGCTACAGCACCTACACCGCCGTGCGGCTGCTGTGCGCGCTTGGCGGACACGAGCGTGCCACCGACCAGGCTGCACGCTTCCTGGCGCAGGCCGGCGCGTGCGACCCACTCAACCGGGCACTCACCGTGCTCGCACTGGGCCACTGCGGCCAGCCCCCCGCCCGCCACGACCTCGACCTGATCGTCGACAGCCAGTTCCCCGACGGATCGTGGGAGGCGATCCCGCTGCTGGACAACCACGCCCGGGTCTGGGGCAGCCGCGCCGTCACCACGGGTTTCTGCCTCAAAGCACTCCTGGCGGCACCATGATCCCGCTGCCCCCGGCGCCGCTGCCGCTGGGGTCGTATGTGCTGCCCGGCGGCACCACCGACCCGAGTCAGGCCATCGGACAGGCCCTCGCCGCCGAACGTATCGGCCTGACCACGCTGTGGATCTCAGAACGCCTCGGACACCGCGACCTGGGCGTGGTGGCCGGCGCCCTGGGCCAGGCGACCACCAGCGTCAACATCGGATCGGCGATCACCCCCTTCCACATCCGCCACCCCGCCGTCCTCGCGTCCCTGGCCAGCACTATGCAGACCCTCACCCACGGGCGGTTCCTCCTGGGACTGGGGCGCGGCGGTGCCTGGCTGGCCGGCCTCGGCGTCACGCCCGCCACCCCCGCCCAGACGGTCGTCGACATCGCGGCCATCCTGCGCCGTCTGTGGGCCGGCGATACGGTGACCTACCGCGGGCCCGCCGGGCATTACCCCCGCCTCCAGCTCGCCGGA
>NZ_LIQY01000504.1 GCF_001418495.1 Streptomyces pathocidini
GCCTTGCCCTCCATGACGGGAAGCGAGGCCTCCGGCCCGATGTCGCCGAGCCCCAGCACCGCGCTGCCGTCCGTCACGACGGCCACGACCTGGGACTTCCAGGTGTAGTCGTGGACGAGCTCCGGCCGCTCCGCGATCGCGCTGCACACCTTGGCGACACCGGGCGTGTAGGCGAGGGACAGGTCGTCCTTGTCCCGGACGGGAACGGTCGCCTGGACCGCCATCTTGCCGCCGCGGTGGAGGGCGAAGGCCGGATCGACTGGATCCAGCGCCTCACTGGGAGGATTCACGATCTCCGCTGCCACTTTTTGACCCCTTATGTCTGAATTCATTCGAGGGTATCCGCTCCAGAAGTTGAGGAGCGGGCGGGCACCGCGTCCGCTGTCCGGCGCGGCGAATGGCCGCGGGCGGGGGAGGTACGGACGCCGAGCGCGCCGCACACGCGCTCTGAGCCCCGGGTGAGGGGTGTCGCCATCGTTTCTACCGCACGATCACGGATCGGCACGAGTCGCTCTCGTCTCGCGCCAGTTCGGCCAGAGACCTTACGGTGCCGCCGCCGATCGGGCGCGGATCACTCGAAGGGGGCGGCCGCCCGGAAGCCGCGGATCCACCCGTTATCCGATTTTGACATGAGCGGCCCACTGTTCCGGCCCATCCGGATGGCAAGATGCCCAATCACACGAGGTCGCGGACGCCCGATGATGTGCACGCACCCACTTGATGTGCACGCACCCATCAGTTCGTACTGCCTCGAACTGCTACTCCCTTCACCCAGCAGGAGGACCAGCAATGACCGCAAGCACCATCCGTCGCCCGGCCGCCGCCAGGACCCGGCTGGCCGCCGCAGGGGCGATCGCGGTCGCCGGCGCCCTGCTGCTCACGGCATGCGGCGACCAGACCGAAAAGGGCGGGACGGAGAGCTCCGGCTCGGCCGCGCCGCTGTTCTCGAAACTGCCGAAGGACATCCAGAGCTCGAAGGTCGTCAAGGTCGGCTCCGACATCGCGTACCCGCCGGTGGAGTTCAAGGAGGGCGGCAAGACCGTCGGCATCGACCCCGACCTGGCCGACGCCATGGGCAAGCAGCTGGGCGTCAGGTTCGAGTTCCAGAACGGCACCTTCGACACCCTGCTGACCGGCATGCGCTCGGGCCGCTACCAGATCGCCATGTCCGCGATGACCGACACCAAGGACCGCCAGAACGGCGTCGACCCCGAGTCGGGCAAGAAGGTCTTCGAGGGCGTCGACTTCGTCGACTACTTCAACGCCGGTGTCTCGATCTACACCAAGAAGGGCAAGACCAAGGGCATCGCCACTTGGGAGGACCTCTGCGGCAAGAAGGTCGTGGTCCAGCGCGGCACCGTCGCCCACGACCTGGCCAAGGGCCAGGCCAAGAAGTGCGGCAAGCAGAAGCTCTCGATCGAGGCCTTCGACACCGACGTGGAGGCCCAGACCCGCCTGCGCGCGGGCGGCGCCGACGCGGGCGCGAGCGACTTCCCGGTCGCGGCGTACGCGGTGAAGACCTCCGGCGGCGGCAAGGACTTCGAGCTGGTCGGCGAGCAGGTCGAGGCCGCGCCGTACGGCATCGCGGTCGGCAAGAAGAACACCGAGCTGCGCGACGCGCTGAAGGCCGCCCTCGAAGCGGTCGTCGAGAACGGCGAGTACGACAAGATCATGAAGAAGTGGGGCGTCGAGGAGGGCGCCACCAAGGAGATCAAGCTCAACAGCGGCTCCTGACCCACGGGCCTCCGCCCTGCAGGCCTTCCGATCCGCAGGGGTCCCGGCC
>NZ_LIQY01000505.1:0-10200 GCF_001418495.1 Streptomyces pathocidini
TGGCCGCGCTGCGGGACGCGGTCGCGGCGGCGGGCGCCGAGGTGACGGTGGCCGAGTGGGACGACCCGGCGGTGGACTGGGCCGGGTTCGACCTCGCGCTGATCCGGTCGACGTGGGACTACACCTGGCGTACGGGGGAGTTCCTCGCCTGGGTCGAGCGGTGCGCGGCCGCGACCACGCTGGCCAACCCGGGCCCGGTCGTGAGCTGGAACGCCGACAAGCGCTACCTCGGCGACCTGGCCCAGGCCGGCGTCCCGGCGGTGCCCACCAGCTACTCCGCGCCGGGAAGCCGGGTGGAGGACCTGCCGCTGCCGGACGACCGGGAGTACGTGATCAAGCCGGCGTCCGGGGCCGGGGCCCGGTACGCCGCGCGCTACCGGCCCGAGGACCGTGCCGTGGCGCTGCGCCACGTCGAGCGCATGCACGCGGAGGGCCTGACGGCGATGGTCCAGCCGTTCATGAGCCGCATCGACACCAGGGGCGAACGCGCCCTGGTCTTCCTCGCGGGCCGCTTCCTGCACGCCATCCGGAAGAACGCGGTCCTCTCCCCGGGCACCGCGTACGACGCCCGCAAGATCGCCCACCCCGGCAAGCGCCCGTACGAGCCCACGGCCACCGAACTGGCCGTGGCCGAGCGGGCGTTGGCCGCCGTCCCCGGCACCCCGGACCTCCTCTACGCGCGCGTGGACCTGGTCGAAGACGACCAGGGAGCCCCGCGCGTCATGGAGCTGGAACTCATAGAACCCCAACTCTTCCTGGGCCCCCACCCGGAGTCCCTCCCGACGGTTGCGAAGGCGGTGGTCGCGGCAGCGAGGACGGCGCAGGCCTCACGGCGGCCGGTGGTCGGTTGATCGCCTTGCCAGGCAGGGCGGTTCACTCGTAGGCGGCTGGGGTGAGATGCGCCCGGAAGGCGAACTCGATCTCGACGGCGCCGCCTGCGGCGGGGACGCCCGAACGCGGCCTCGGTCCTGTTATCGCCCGCGGCGGGCGGTGGTGAGGTGGTCGAGGTCGCCTGCCTTGACGTTGCGTATGAATCGAGGTGAGCCCCGCGATGGATTCCCAACTGGGCTCTACCCAAAGGCCGTTGCGTACCCAGTACAGGACGCTGACGGCTGTGCCCATCATGCCGAGCCAGGCCAGGGACGTAGTGAGGCGTTCGCCCGGCGTCATGCCGTCCCGGTCGAGGCCCGCACGGTAGGCCTCGTCGATCCGTAGGTCCGCCGCGGACTGTGCATACCGTGCGGGGGGTCCGGAAGAGGTCGCGGGCCGGGCGGGCCGCCTCGACCACGGCCTCGTACGCCTCCGCCAGGACCTCGTCGGCCAGCCCGGCGGGCGCGTGGTGGTCGAGGACGAGGCGAAGTTCGACCTCCGCCGCCCACTGCTCGTCGTCGTCCCTCGGCCAATCGGGCTTTTCGTTGGTGGCCATCCATCTCCCCTGCGGTTCAACGCCTGGTTGCTGTTCTCGAACAGCGAGATGGCCGTGGGGCCGAAGTCGTTGCAGGCGCCCGGGCGCCGAGCCCGGTCAGCGCCGGGCGGAACGCAAGAGAAGGGGCAGTGCCTGGATCGGAGGACGGATCCGGGCACTGCCCCTGAGTGCTACGCGCGGTGGTTGCCGCTTTAGCGCACGGTCACGTTGACCGTGTTGGAGACCAGCTTGCCGCCGGCGAGGCGGAGCTTGTTGGCGCCCTTGAGGCCGAGCTTGACGCGGATGCCGTAGCTGCCGTCCTTGTTGACCGTGGTGGAGGCGGGCAGCGAGACCCACTTCTTGCTCTTGGCCTGGTACTGCTGGACGGTCAGCTTGGTGCCTGCCTTCAGGCCGGTGGCCTTGCCGGTGATCCGGAACTGCTGCCAGGCGGCGACGCTGCTGCGGTCGGCCTTGGCGGTGAGGTTGACGGCCTTGGCGGCGGGCACCGTGACGACGGGCTTGGGCTTGTCGTTCGGGAGCTCGGTGCCCGGCTTGGTGGGCTGGGTGGCCGGGCCCTGCGTGCCCGGCTTGGTGGGCTGGGTGGCCGGGCCTTCCGTGCCCGGGGAGAGGGTGACGGTCTTGTTCGGGACCGGGGTCGGCGCCGGGGCGGCGACAGCGGAGGCGGCCGTGCCGAGGGTGCCGACGAGAACGGCGGCGGCCAGGGAGCCGGCGGCGGCGAAACGGATGCCACGAGTGTTCTTCAGCATGTTCTATCTCCGAGTTCCGGGGGGCCGGAAGTGACCTTGGCCCCGAGGGGTGCCACCCGTTTCGCGGGGCGTTCCCGCGGTCGGTGGCATTTCGCACTGAGAGATAGGAATCCGCGGCAAACCGGTTCACATAGGTTTGTTCGTGATTCTGTAACAGCCGTCCATCGCCGCTCGGCTCATCCGGTTCTGCCGAGGTGGATCACGGCGATCGTGACGGTGGCGTCGGCGATCTCGTACAAGACCCGATATCGGCCGACGTGCATGCGGCGCAGATCCGGCGATCCGTATTCAGCGGCGCCCGCCGGTCGCGGATCTATGGCCAACAGGTCGATCGAGTCGAAGACTTGCCGCAGGCCTTCGGGGTCGTCCTTGAGGAAGCGGGCCGCGGAGTCGATCGCGGGCTCGTCCCAGACGATCTTGTAGCTCACTCACACTCCAGGCCCAGTTGCGCACGGACCTCGTCGTGGGGGACGCCGACTGTGCCGGCGGTCTGTCGTTCTCGATACCGGGCCAGGGCGAGCGAGTCCTCCAGGTCCGCCAGTTCCTGGGGGTTGATGAGCACGGCGGCGGGCTGGCCGTGATCGGTGATCGTGATGCGCTCGCGCGCGTGTGAGGCCCGGCGGACCAGTGAGCCGAAGCGGGCCCGTGCTTCGGTGATCGGCAACGTGTCACTCATGTGCAGAAGTGTACAGTTCCAGCGGATTGTGCGCAGGTTACTGCCCCGCGTCACCTGTCGGACCGGCGTCGTACTCTGGAGCACCCCGGCCCGTTGCACGTGTCGGGTCCTTCGCGTTGTCCGGGTGGGTGAGGTGGCCAGCGGCCGCCGGGCCGCCGGGGGTGCGCGTCGTCCGGAGACCAGAAGACGGGGAAAGCCCTCATGAGCCTGCACGGTTTGCTCGACGTCGTCGTCAACGATCCCGCGCTCGCCGAGGCCGTGAAGGCCGCGGCCGACGGCAACCGGCCGCACGTCGATCTCGTCGGGCCGCCCGCCGCGCGCCCCTTCGCCATCGCCGCGCTGGCGCGGCGCGCCGACCGCCCGGTGCTGGCCGTGACCGCGACCGGCCGCGAGGCCGAGGACCTGGCCGCGGCCCTGCGCTCGCTGCTGCCGCCGGACGGGGTCGTGGAGTACCCGTCGTGGGAGACGCTGCCGCACGAGCGGCTCTCCCCCCGCTCCGATACCGTCGGCCGCCGCCTCGCCGTGCTGCGCCGGCTCGCCCACCCCAGCGCCGAGGACCCGTCCGCCGGGCCGGTCAGCGTCGTCGTCGCGCCGATCAGGTCCGTGCTCCAGCCGCAGGTCAAGGGGCTCGGCGACCTGGAGCCCGTAAGCCTTCGGGGTGGCCAGAGCGCCGACCTCGGCGAGGTGACCGACGCGCTCGGCGCCGCCGCGTACTCCCGGGTCGAACTCGTCGAGAAGCGCGGCGAGTTCGCGGTCCGCGGCGGGATTCTCGACGTCTTTCCGCCCACCGAGGAGCACCCGCTCCGGATCGAGTTCTGGGGCGACGACGTCGAGGAGATCCGCTACTTCAAGGTGGCCGACCAGCGCAGCCTGGAGGTCGCCGAGCACGGGCTGTGGGCCCCGCCCTGCCGCGAGCTGCTGCTGACCGAGGACGTGCGCCAGAGGGCGGCCGCCCTCGCCGAGCGCCACCCCGAACTCGGCGAGCTGCTCGGCAAGATCGCCGAGGGGATCGCGGTGGAGGGCATGGAGTCCCTCGCCCCCGTCCTCGTCGACGAGATGGAGCTGCTGCTCGACGTGGTGCCCGAGGGCAGCATGGCTATCGTCTGCGACCCCGAGCGGGTCCGCACCCGCGCCGCCGACCTGGTCGCGACCTCCCAGGAGTTCCTCCAGGCTTCGTGGGCGGCGACCGCGGGAGGAGGAGAGGCGCCGATCGACGTGGGCGCGGCCTCCCTGTGGGGCATCGCGGACGTCCGGGAGCGGGCGCGCGAGCGGGGGATGGCGTGGTGGACGGTCAGCCCGTTCGTCGCCGATGCCGAGCTGGAGGAGACCGACACCGTACGGCTCGGGCTGAACGCGCCCGAGAGCTACCGCGGCGACACCGCCCGCGCCCTGGCCGACACCAAGGGCTGGCTGGCCGACGGCTGGCGCACGGTCTACGTGACCGAGGCGCACGGCCCGGCCGCCCGCACCGTCGAGGTCCTCGGCGGCGAGGGCATCGCCGCCCGCCTGGAGGCGGACCTCGACACCATCGCGCCGTCGGTGGTGCATGTCGCCTGCGGCTCCGTCGAGTACGGGTTCGTGGCCCCCGGCCTCAAGCTCGCCGTCCTCACCGAGACCGACCTGACCGGGCAGAAGGCGGCAGGCAAGGACGGGCAGCGGATGCCCGCCCGGCGCCGCAAGACCATCGACCCGCTGACCCTCCGGTCCGGCGACTACATCGTGCACGAACAGCACGGCGTGGGCCGCTACATCGAGATGGTGCAGCGCACAGTCCAGGGCGCCACCCGCGAGTACCTGGTGGTGGAGTACGCGCCCGCCAAGCGCGGCCAGCCCGGTGACCGGCTCTACATCCCCACCGACCAGCTGGAGCAGATCACCAAGTACGTGGGCGGCGAGGCCCCCACCCTGCACCGGCTCGGCGGTGCCGACTGGACCAAGACCAAGGCGCGCGCCAAGAAGGCCGTCAAGGAGATCGCCGCCGATCTGATCAAGCTCTACAGCGCCCGCATGGCCGCCCCCGGCCACACCTTCGGACCGGACACCCCCTGGCAGCGCGAGCTGGAGGACGCCTTCCCGTACGCGGAGACGCCCGACCAGCTGACCACCATCGCCGAGGTCAAGGAGGACATGGAGAAGTCGGTTCCGATGGACCGGCTGATCTGCGGCGACGTCGGCTACGGCAAGACGGAGATCGCGGTGCGGGCCGCCTTCAAGGCGGTGCAGGACGGCAAGCAGGTCGCCGTGCTCGTACCGACGACCCTGCTCGTCCAGCAGCACTTCGGCACGTTCAGCGAGCGTTACTCCCAATTCCCGGTCGCGGTCAAGGCGTTGAGCCGGTTCCAGACCGACACCGAGGCCAAGGCGGTGCTGGAGGGGCTGCACGAGGGCTCGGTGGACATCGTCATCGGCACGCACCGGCTCTTCTCCTCGGAGACCAGGTTCAAGGAGCTGGGCCTGGTCATCGTCGACGAGGAGCAGCGGTTCGGCGTCGAGCACAAGGAGCAGCTGAAGAAGCTGCGCGCCAATGTCGACGTGCTGACGATGTCCGCGACCCCCATCCCGCGCACCCTGGAGATGGCGGTCACCGGCATCCGCGAGATGTCCACGATCACCACCCCGCCGGAGGAGCGGCACCCGGTGCTGACCTTCGTCGGGCCGTACGAGCAGAAGCAGATCGGCGCCGCCATCCGCCGCGAGCTGCTGCGCGAGGGCCAGGTCTTCTACATCCACAACCGGGTCGAGTCCATCGACCGGGCGGCGGCGCGGCTGCGCGAGATCGTGCCGGAGGCGCGGATCGCCACGGCGCACGGGCAGATGTCGGAGTCGGCCCTGGAGCAGGTCGTGGTGGACTTCTGGGAGAAGAAGTTCGATGTGCTCGTCTCGACCACGATCGTCGAGTCCGGTATCGACATCTCCAACGCCAACACCCTCATCGTCGAGCGCGGCGACACCTTCGGGCTCTCCCAACTCCACCAGCTGCGCGGCCGCGTGGGCCGCGGCCGGGAGCGCGGCTACGCGTACTTCCTCTACCCGCCGGAGAAGCCGCTCACCGAGACCGCCCACGAGCGTCTGGCCACCATCGCCCAGCACACCGAGATGGGCGCGGGCATGTACGTGGCGATGAAGGACCTGGAGATCCGCGGCGCGGGCAACCTGCTGGGCGGCGAGCAGTCCGGCCACATCGCGGGCGTCGGCTTCGACCTGTACGTGCGGATGGTGGGCGAGGCCGTCGCCGACTACCGCGCCTCGCTGGAGGGCGGGGTCGAGGAGGAGCCGCCGCTCGAGGTCAAGATCGAGCTGCCGGTCGACGCGCACGTCCCGCACGACTACGCACCCGGCGAGCGGCTGCGCCTCCAGGCCTACCGCGCGATCGCCTCGGCCAACTCCGAGGAGGACATCGCGGCCGTCCGCGAGGAGCTGACCGACCGCTACGGCAAGCTGCCGGAGCCGGTCGAGAACCTCCTGCTGGTCGCGGGGCTGCGCATGCTGGCCCGTGCCTGCGGCGTGTCCGACATCACGCTCCAGGGCTCCAACGTCCGCTTCGGCCCGGTGGAGCTGCGGGAGTCCCAGGAGCTGCGCCTCAAGCGCCTGCACCCCCGCTCCCTGCTGAAGCCAGCCACGAAGCAGGTCCTCGTACCCCGTCCCACCACGGCCCGCATCGGTGGAAAGCCTCTGGTCGGCCGGGAGTTGCTGGCCTGGACCGGGGAGTTCCTGACGACGATCCTGGGCGGCTGACGGGCGGGCTCGGGGGCGGATTTACGGGCGGTTTGCAGACGGCTGCCCCGCGGCCCGGCGGGGGCGGCCGTCGCGCGCCGTCGGTGCGGGGGCGGGCGCGTGGGTCGGACACACTTGCGAAGAAAATTAGGATGAGACCGGCCGGGCGATGAGGAACACTCGGGCCGACCGATGAGCTCTGCCGGTCGCGCCGGTCTTACCGGTGCCATCACCCACGTCCGCGCCGGCGGCCTCGACTGCGAGGCGACTGTGACCAGGAACCCCCAGCGAGGTACTGCCATGACTGCTGCGATCCAAGAACGACCGGCCGTACGGGCCGGCCGCACGCCGACCGTGGTGCGGCTGCTCGTGCTGGCCACGTTCGTGGTGATCCTCAACGAGACCATCATGATCAACGCGATCCCGCGGTTGATGGAGTCGCTGCACGTCACCGAGGTGTCGGCGCAATGGGTGTCCACCGCGTTCATGCTCACCATGGCCGCCGTCATCCCGGTCACCGGCTGGTTCCTGCAGCGGGTCACCACACGCCAGGCCTACGCGATCGCAATGGGCGTGTTCCTCGCGGGCACCGTCGTGTGTGCCGTCGCCCCGGCCTTCGAGGTGCTGCTGCTGGGCCGGATCGTGCAGGCCGCCGGCACGGCCGTGATGATGCCCCTGCTGATGACCACGTTGATGATCGTGGTGCCCGAGCAGGACCGGGGCCGGGTGATGGGCAACGTCACCCTGGCGATCTCGGTGGCGCCCGCGCTCGGACCCGCCGTGTCCGGTCTGATCCTCCAGGCCGGCTCCTGGCGGCTGCTGTTCGTGGCCGTCCTGCCGATCGTGGTCCTGGTGACCCTGTTCGGGCTGCGCAAGCTGGAGAACATCGGTGAGCCGCAGGTGAGCTCCATCGACTGGCTCAGCGTGGCCGTGGCGGCCCTCGGCTTCGGCGGTCTGGTCTACGGGCTGAGCCTCTTCGGAGAGGGCGACGGCAAGGTCGGGCTCGGCGTCGGCATCGTCGCCGCCGGGGCCGCGATCATCGCGGTCTTCGTGATCCGCCAGCTCAGGTTGCAGCGCACCGGAGCGCCGCTGATGGACCTGCGCACCCTCCGGCACGGCACCTACACCCTGTCCCTGGCCCTCATGTCCATCGGGTTCCTGGCGATGCTCGGGTCGATGATCCTGCTGCCGCTGTACCTGCAGAACGTGCGCGGGCTCAGCCCGCTGGAGACCGGCCTGCTGGTCATGCCGGGCGGTCTGGCCATGGGCCTGCTGGGGCCGAGCGTCGGCAAGATCTTCGACCGGTTCGGCGGCCGGCCGCTGGTGGTGCCCGGCGCGATCGGCATGGTGCTCGCCCTGGCGGGGTTCACCCAGATCTCGATGACGATGCCGTACTGGCAGGTGCTGGGGCTGCACACGCTGCTGATGCTGAGTCTGGCCACGACGTTCACCCCGGCCTTCACCCTCGGCATGGGCGCACTGCCCCCGCAGCTGTACTCCCACGGCAGCTCGATGCTCGGGACGCTGCAGCAGGTCGCCGCGGCGTTCGGAACCGCGCTGGTGGTGACCCTGATGACCGCACGCACCGGCCGGCTGGCCGCCGACGGCGTCGCCGCCGGGCCCGCACAGGTGGGCGGGATGCGGCTGGCCTTTGCCGTCGCAGCCGCCCTGGCCGTGGTGACGATCGTCATCGCGGTAAAGCTGCCGGGCCGGGTCGCCGCCCCTGAGGCCGGCGAGGCGACGGCCACCGACGCCTGAGGCACGCCGAGTTCGGAACGGCCCCTGACCAGCACAAACACGGCAGTCTGGCGGGCGCACTACACTGGCCGCCACACTGGCACACATCCAAGGAGACACAGACCGTGACGGCCATCGTCGACGAGCTCAGCTGGCGCGGGCTGCTCGCCCACACCACTGACGAAGACGCACTGCGCAAGGCTCTCGCTGATGGTCCCATCACGTTCTATTGCGGCTTCGACCCGACCGCGGCCAGCCTGCACGTCGGGCACTTGGTGCAGGTGCTCACCCTCCGGCGACTCCAGCAGGCCGGGCACCGGCCGCTGGCGCTCGTGGGCGGCGCCACCGGACACATCGGTGACCCTCGGCCGACCGCCGAGCGCACTCTGAACGACCCGGAGACCATCGCCCAGTGGGTGACCCGGCTGCGCGCGCAGATCGAGCCGTATCTCTCCTTCGAGGGCGACAACGCGGCGACCATGGTCAACAACCTGGACTGGACCGCGGGCCTGTCCGTGATCGAGTTCCTGCGGGACATCGGCAAGCACTTCCGGGTGAACAAGATGCTCACCAAGGACTCGGTCGCCCAGCGCCTGGCCTCCGAACAGGGCATCAGTTACACGGAGTTCAGCTATCAGCTGCTTCAGGCCATGGACTACCTGCAGTTGTACCGGCGGTACGGCTGCACCCTCCAGACGGGCGGCAGCGACCAGTGGGGCAACCTCACGGCCGGTCTGGATCTGATTCACCGCGTGGAGCCGCACGCTCATGTGCACGCGCTCGCGACGCCGCTGATGACCAAGGCGGACGGCACCAAGTTCGGCAAGACCGAGACGGGCACGCTCTGGCTCGACCCGGAGATGACCACGCCGTACGCGTTCTACCAGTTCTGGCTGAACACGGATGACCAGGACATCTCGCGGTACATGCGCATCCTCTCCTTCAAGTCCCGTGAGGAACTCGAGGAGTTGGAGAAGGTCACCGAGGAACGGCCGCAAGCCCGTACCGCGCAGCGTGCGCTCGCCGAGGAGCTGACCACGCTGGTGCACGGCGCCGACGAGTGTGCCGCCGTGATCGCTGCGTCGAAGGCACTGTTCGGGCAGGGTGAGCTCGCCGAACTCGACGAGGCCACGCTGGCTGCCGCGGTCTCCGAACTCCCGAACGCCAAGGTGAGCGAACTCGCCCAGGTCACCGATCTGTTCGCGGAGGTCGGCCTGGTGGCGAGCAAGTCGGCCGCCCGTCGCACCGTGAAGGAGGGCGGCGCCTACGTGAACAACGTGAAGGTGACCGCCGAGGACGCGGTGGCCACGGCCGAGGAACTGCTGCACGGACGTTGGTTGGTGCTGCGCAGGGGCAAGAAGAACCTGGCGGCGATCGAGGTCACCGGAGCCTGAAGCAGGCCGGTGATGCTCAGCGGTCGGCCGCTATCCGATGCCGGACCGCAACGTCCGGAATCCGGAGTTGCGGGGCGGTGTCGGGCAGAATCGGGGCCATGACGAGCCCGAACCCCGACAGCCCCCGGCCCTCCGGCCCCCACTCCGAGCCGGCGTACGCGGAGCGCGCCTACCGGTCGCCCTCCGCGCTGGCCGGCGGAGTGCTGCTGCTGGTGCTGGGGCTGTGGATGGTGGGGGACGCGGCGGTGCGCGGCACGGGGCGTACGCCGTGGGTGGCGGTGGCGGCGATGCTGTTCCTGGCGCCGCTGGTCGTCGCGTACACGCTGCGGCCCGCGGTGTTCGCCGGTCCGCGGCGGCTGCGGGTACGCAACCCGTTCCGCACGGTCACGCTGCCCTGGGGATGCGTGGAGGGCGTCCGGGCCGCCTACTCCAGCGAGGTGTTCGCGGGCGGGCGGAAGTACCAGCTGTGGGCGATCCCCGTCTCGCTCCGGGCCCGCAAGGCCGCCG
>NZ_LIQY01000505.1:10207-10518 GCF_001418495.1 Streptomyces pathocidini
AGATCATCGCGCCGAGCGCGGTCGGCGCGGTGGCCCTGGCCCTGCTGCTCGGAGTCGGGTAGCTCCCTCGCCCGGGCGGGCGGCGGAGGCCGCAGTCCTGTTCCGCACCACCCGTCGAAACAGGCTGCACAGACAACGCTTTCTGTCCCGATATGAATGCGGGGCAACTTCGGTGTGAAGGCTCTCGCGGGGCCTTCGCCTCGGCGTCACCCCTCCCGCACGCCTGAATACATTGCGTCTGCCGCCCAACCGCCGCGTCCGCGGCTCTTCCTGAACGGGCGGCAGACGCAATGTATTCAGGCGTGCGGGAG
>NZ_LIQY01000506.1 GCF_001418495.1 Streptomyces pathocidini
GCCCCGGCCCCCCGGGAACAGCCCCGGCATCCGGGCCAGCCGTCACACCTCGCCCGGGTACCGCACCCCGATCAGCTCCCGCACGCGGTCCAGCGTGCGCATCACCGCGAGGCTGCCCTCCAGCGGCACCAGCGGCGACTCCAGCTCGCCCGCCCGCAGCGCCCGCATCACCTCCGCCGCCTCGTCCCGCATCCCCTTCGGCTCCGGCTCCGTGATCTCCACCGGATCCTCACCGTCCACATGCAGCACGCACTTGAGCGGCGCGAAGAACCCGCGCGGGAACTCGATCCGCCCCTTCGTACCGGACACCACCGCCGTAATCGGCAGCGAGGCCGTGATCGAGCAGCTCAGCAGCGCCGTCGCCCCCGACTCCCAGCCCAGCAGCATCCCCGTCTCGGCGTCCGTGCCCTCCGGCGTGAGGTGCGCCCGCGCCTGGATCTCCGAGGGCTCGCCCAGCAGCAGGTGGGCGAAGGACACCGGGTAGACGCCGAGGTCGAGCAGTGCGCCGCCGCCCAGCTCGGGGTTGCGCATCCGGTTCGCCGGGTCGAACTTCCCCGCGAAGCCGAAGTCCGCCTGGATCATGCGGACTTCACCGATCGCCCCCTCCCGTACGAGCTCCATCATGCGCCGCACGATCGGGTTGGTGTATGTCCACATGCCCTCCATCAGGAACAGGCCCTTGGCGCGGGCGAGTTCGACCAGCTCCTCCGCCTCGCGGGTGTTGATCGTGAACGCCTTCTCGCACAGCACAGCCTTGCCCGCCTCCAGGCACAGCTTGGCCGCCGCGTGGTGCGCGTTGTGCGGGGTGGCGATGTACACCACGTCCACGCCGTCGTCCTCGGCCAGCTCGGCCCAGCTGCCGTACGCACGCGGTATCTCGAACCGCTCGGCGAACTTCTTGGCCGATTCCAGGGTGCGCGATCCGACGGCCACGACCTCCGCGCCCGCCATCTCACGCACCTGCGAGGTGAACTGCGCGGCGATGCCTCCCGTGGCCAGGATGCCCCACCGGATCGGGGCCTCCGCCGTCGTGTCGCTCACCATGTCCTGCGCCATATTTCGCTCCAACTGGTCTCGACCACTCGTGAGTGCCTGAGAGCATAGGTAAAGATTCAAAGACTTTGGAGACCCGAATGCCGGAGACCGGCGCGAGCAGTCAGGACCACAAGGAAGACCGGACCGCCCAGACGGTCCAGACCGACCGGACTGGCCGGACTGGCCGGACTGGCCAGACTGGCCAGACGGTCCGGACCGACCGAACCGTCCCCCCGCCCCGACACCTGTCTCGTATACACATAT
>NZ_LIQY01000507.1 GCF_001418495.1 Streptomyces pathocidini
TCGGCGGCGCGCTGGCCGGACTCGCCACGGTGATCAAGGTATGGCCGGTGCTGACCGTCCTCGGCACGCCCCGCGGCCGCACCACCCGCGACGCCTGGCTCGCCCTCGCGGCCTCGGCCGGCGCCCTGCTCCTGCTCCTGGGCACCGCGTTCCGGGGCGCGTTCGACTTCTTCCTCGCCCAGCAGGAGCGGGGTGTGGAGATCGAGTCCATGGGCGGCGCCGTGCTGCACACGGCCCGGCTGCTCGGCTGGCCGGGCGGAGTCCGGCACCAGTACGGCTCGTTCGAGTTCATCGGCCCGTACGTGCCCGAGGTGGCCCTGGCCTCGTTGCTGCTCACCGCGGCGGCCTTCGGCTGGCTGCTGCTGTGGCGGATGCNNCGCTGGCCGCCGTACTGCTGTTCACGGTCACCAGCCGGGTCATCAGCCCGCAGTACCTGATCTGGCTGATCGGCCTCGCCGCCGTGTGCCTGACCGTGGGCCAGACCACCCAACGGCCCACGGCGGTCCTGCTGTTGCCGGCGGCCGCGACCACCACCGTCGACTACCCGCTGTTCTTCGGCGCGGTCCTGGACGGTTCGTGGCAGGGCGTCACAGTCGTACTGCTCCGCAACGGCCTGCTGCTCGCCGCCGCGCTGCTGTCCTGCGTACGGCTGTGGCGGGCGACGGTCCCGCGCCGCAGGCCCTCGCCGTAGCCGGTGACCCGGAACCCGAAGCCGTAGCCCGGCGGCTCAGAGCCCTGAAGCCGCAGCCCGGTGGCTCAGAACCCGAAGTCCTGGGTCCACCACGGCCCGCCGCTGCCGAAGTGCACGCCGACGCCGAGGGTCTTGTAGTCGCAGTTGAGGATGTTGGCGCGGTGGCCCGGACTGTTCATCCAGATCTGCATCACGGCCTCGGCGCTCTGCTGGCCGCGCGCTATGTTCTCGCCGCCCAGCCCGCCGATCCCCAGCGCCTCGGCCCGGTCCCAGGGGGAGTTGCCGTCCGGGTCGGTGTGGTCGAAGAACCCGCGCTCGGCCATGTCTGTACTGAACAGCCCGGCCAGCTCCGCGAGTTCGGCGTCCACCCGCACCGGACTGCACCCGGCCTGCGCCCGCTCCTGGTTGACCAGCTTCAGCACCCGCGCCTCCGCCGCCGACTCCCCGCTGGGCGCCTTCGGCGCGGGCTCGGACTTCGGCGGAGCCGAGGGCTTGGCCGTACGGGACGGGGTCGGGGCCGCGCTCGTACGCTCCGCGGGCGAGGCGGACCGCTGCGAGGGAATCGCCGAGGGCCGGTCCTCGGCCCGGGTCCGGGAGGGGGTGGCGCTCGGCGACTTCGAGCGCCCCGAGGAGCGGCTCGCCGGCGCGCCGGACTCGTGCTCGCTCGGTGTCCCCGACGGCGCGCCCTGTGTCTCCGGCGTCGGCAGGTCGCTCGCGCGGACCCGGTCCGCGGAGTCGCCGCTGCTGCCGGTCGTGTAGGTGTTTCCGCCGGGCAGCAGCCCGGAGGCCATGGCGACGGCGCCCACCGCCACGGCGGCTGACACCCCCAGCATCCCGGTCCGTACCACCGGTGCGGCGCCCCGGCGGACACTGCCGCGGCGGGCGTCGGCGTCCCTCGGCGGTGGCGCGGGAGCGGTCCGTCTATGACGGCCCATCGCTGCCCTCCTCAACCTTCGGGTCAACACGCATCACCCGTTCGGGTGATGGCCATTGCCCCGGGACTGTACGCCATAGCGGACGGGGGTGATGTGCCCGGTGGGCAATTGGCCGGTTAGCTTGCCCACATGAACGAAGATGTCCGGCTGACCGCCTGGGTCCGCGGCCGCGTCCAGGGCGTGGGCTTCCGCTGGTTCACCCGCGCCGAGGCCCTGGAGATCGGCGGCCTCGCCGGCTTCGCCTCCAACCTGGGCGACGGCCGCGTCCAGGTCGTCGCCGAGGGCCCGCGGGAGAACTGCGAGAAGCTGCTCGGCTGGCTCGCCTCCGGTGACACGCCCGGCCGGGTCGCAGGAGTGACGGAGATCTGGGACACACCGCGCGGTGGCTACGAGGGCTTCGACATCCGCTGAGCGCACCGGGTGCCCGGCCGTACCCATACGGTCTCCGCGATCTCCCGGCGGCGCTCCGCGGGCCCGGCCCGAGGGCGTCCGGGGCGGTGGCGATCGTGCGATGACCTGCTGGGGAACCCGATGGTTGCCAAGAACGCGCCGCCGTGCAAGGCTGCGGTCCCAAGGATGATCGCCGCGCCCCGCGGGCCACCTGGAGAGAGCAGCGCCGCAGACGTTTCCCGCCGCGCGCCCCAGGCCGCCCTGCGATACAGGGCGTGATCGTGTTGACCGTCAAACCAATTGGTGAGACGCTGGAATCCCCGCGCACCCTACGTGTTTGCCATTGAGAACACCGGTGGCGAGCGAACCGCGGGTGCGAAATCCCTCACGACCCACACCGCTTCGGTCGGTCACTCATTGTGGAGGACCATCCATCATGGCAAAGGCGCTTCTCGGTTACGTCGGCGGCTCCGACCCGCGACTCCTCGCCGAGATGCGACGGCTTCAGCAGCGTGTCCAGGACCTCGAATCCGAGCTCGTAAGGATCCAGGCCGAGAACGACGCGCTGTCCGCTGCCGCGCACCACGGTGACTCGCTGCTCGACAGCATCGACATCGACGTACCCAAGGCGGAGCCTGCGCTCACCTGACCCAGCCAGTGCGATCGGCCGGTCAGGCTGTCCGTCAGCCGCTAGAGAATCTGCAAGGGACGCCTCGGCGTCCCTTCTTCCTTTCCAGCCCAGTTGTGGGGCCCTTCCTTACCGACTGATGTGCCCTGCGTTTCCTGCGGTGAAACTCCGTGGGGAAGTCCGAACGCGAAGGTAGAGTCCGACGGCGTGCACCTCAAGAGCCTGACCCTGCGCGGATTCAAGTCCTTCGCCTCGGCCACGACGTTGCGCTTCGAGCCCGGCATCACGTGCGTCGTGGGCCCCAACGGCTCCGGCAAGTCGAACGTCGTGGACGCGCTGTCCTGGGTCATGGGCGAGCAGGGTGCGAAGTCGCTGCGCGGCGGGAAGATGGAGGACGTCATCTTCGCCGGGACGACCGGCCGTCCGCCGCTCGGGCGCGCCGAGGTCTCCCTCACGATCGACAACTCCGACGGTGCGCTGCCCATCGAGTACGCCGAAGTGACCATCACGCGGATCATGTTCCGCAACGGCGGCAGCGAGTACCAGATCAACGGCGACACCTGCCGGCTGCTCGACATCCAGGACCTGCTGTCCGACTCCGGCATCGGCCGCGAGATGCACGTCATCGTCGGCCAGGGCCAGCTCGACTCCGTACTGCACGCCGACCCGATGGGCCGCCGGGCCTTCATCGAGGAGGCGGCGGGCGTCCTCAAGCACCGCAAGCGCAAGGAGAAGGCGCTGCGGAAGCTGGACGCGATGCAGGCGAACCTGGCCCGCGTACAGGACCTGACCGACGAACTGCGGCGCCAGCTCAAGCCGCTCGGACGGCAGGCCGCGGTGGCGCGGCGGGCCGCCGTCATCCAGGCCGACCTGCGCGACGCCCGGCTGCGGCTGCTGGCCGACGACCTGGTGACCCTGCGCGAGGCGCTGCGCGCCGAGGTCGCCGACGAGGCGGCGCTCAAGGAGCGCAAGGAGGCCGCCGAGGCGGAGTTGCGGGCGGCGCTCCAGCGCGAGGCGGCCCTGGAGGAGGAGGTCCGGGCCCTCGCCCCCCGGCTCCAGCGCGCCCAGCAGACCTGGTACGAGCTGTCGCAGCTCGCCGAGCGGGTGCGCGGCACGATCAGCCTCGCGGACGCGCGCGTGAAGAGCGCGAGCGCGCCGCCGATGGAGGAGCGGCGCGGGCGCGACCCCGAGGACATGGAGCGCGAGGCCGCCCGGATCCGCGAGCAGGAGGCGGAGCTGGAGGCCGCGTTGGAGGCGGCCGGTCGGGCGCTGGAGGACACCGTCGCCCACCGTGCCGAACTGGAGCGCGAGTTGGCGGGGGAGGAGCGGCGGCTGAAGGACGTCGCCCGCGCCATCGCCGACCGGCGCGAGGGCCTGGCCCGGCTGCACGGGCAGGTCAACGCGGCCCGCAGCCGGGCCGGTTCGGCCCAGGCCGAGATCGAGCGGCTGGCCGACGCGCGCGACGGGGCCGAGCAGCGCGCGGTCGCGGCTCAGGAGGAGTACGAGCAGCTCAAGGCCGAGGTCGACGGGCTGGACGCGGGCGAGGAGGAGCTGGCCGGGCGGCACGAGGCCGCGAAGCGGGCGCTGGCCGAGGCCGAGGCGGAGCTCTCCGCCGCCCGCGAGGCGGCCACGGCCGCCGAGCGCAGGCGCGCCGCGACCGCGGCCCGCCACGACGCGCTGGCGCTCGGGCTGCGCCGCAAGGACGGTACGGGCGCGCTGCTGGGCGCCGCCGACCGGCTCACCGGCCTGCTGGGCCCGGCCGCCGAACTCCTCACCGTCACCCCCGGCTTCGAGATCCCCGTGGCCGCCGCCCTCGGCGCCGCCGCCGACGCCGTCGCCGTCTCCGACCCCGCCACGGCGGCCGACGCGATCCGCCTGCTGCGGGAGCAGGACGCCGGTCGGGCGGCGATCCTACTGGCGAAGGGGGCGGTGGATGTCCCCGCGGCCGCCCCGG